>CAVIFH010000054.1:0-9713 GCA_963641615.1 bacterium
GAGGATGAGGAAGAGGAGGACAAGAGCGTCTACTTTGAGGCAACACCCATTGATGCTGAGGACGGCGCACTCTATTCTTACGACATTATGGCCACCAGCCCCTCCGGCTCCATGTCCGTCGGAACCAAGATGGCTCCCGGAAATACCTCTGCCGACCGGGTATTTGGTACTTTGAATATCTATGCTGACGGTACCTTCAGCATGGAAATCGAATACCAGTATGTCAGCACCGACCGTGTAAACAGTGCAGTTCAGTATGTCCCGGGTTCCATATGCTATGGTACCTATACCACCAACGACGACGGCACGCTGAATCTGAGCTATGACCATGAAAACGCCAAGGAAACTGACTATGAAATCGTCACCGAGGTGACAGGCAAGGCTGCAAAGTATGCGGCAGAGCACCCTGAGGAAACTGAGGAAGAATCCGATGCCATGGGCGGTATGCCCGGCGGCATGCCGGAAGGCGGGGATATGCCTGCGGGAGAGGGAGCACCGGAAAATGCGGAGGCCCCTGCGCAGGATGATGCGCCGGAAGGAAAATAACTGATCTCTAATCACTTGCCCGCCGGAAAACATCTTCCGGCGGGCAAATGCTTGTGCTTGGCAGAATAGACAAATATGACATGGGCAAATTATGAAATCTGAATAATGGAAAAGGTAAATTGTGCACAGATATGGCCGTTTTATGCAATTCCCGCCAAATCGGGTTCAAAATGTGCTAAGGTAACCGCAGGTGAGTACCCCAGATGTGTTCTGCGGGGTGAATACAGGGGAAAGAGGTTTTATAATGAACTATAAAACAATCATACGCAATCTGACATTGGAAGAAAAATGCGCTTTGCTCAGCGGCGCTACGCAGTTCGGCAGCCGCAGCATTCCGCGGCTTGGCATTCCCTCAATTTTGTTTTCGGACGGTCCCAACGGTGTGCGCAAGCAGGCGGGTACAGCAGACCATCTCGGCCTGAATCCCAGCGAACCGGCAACATGCTTCCCAACCTCGGCAACCAGTGCATGCAGCTGGGATGAGGCGCTCCTGGAGGAGATCGGGCAGGCCCTGGGCAGGGAAGCTTCCGCCCACGGGGTGAATGTTCTCCTCGGACCCGGCCTGAATATTAAGAGGAATCCCTTGTGCGGGCGAAATTTCGAATACTTCAGCGAGGATCCGTACTTAAGCGGAAAGCTTGCTGCCGCCTATGTGCGCGGCGTTGAAAGCACCGGAATTTCCGCATGCCCGAAGCACTTTGCGGTCAACAGTCAGGAAACCCGCCGTATGGCATCGGACAGCATTGTAGATGACCGTACGCTTCATGAAATTTACCTGACCGGATTTGAGATTGCCGTAAAAGAGGGGAAGCCCGGCTTTGTAATGAGCTCCTACAATCTGGTAAACGGGGTATATGCAAACGAGAATGAACTTCTTCTGAATGACGTCCTGCGCAGGAAGTGGGGCTTCCCGGGGGCAGTTGTGACCGACTGGGGCGGAAACAATGACCATGCGCTGGGCGTAAAGGCCGGGTCAAATGTCCAGATGCCGGCTCCCGGCGGGGATGCCGTAAGGCAGCTGCTGAAGGCTGTAAAGGACGGAACCCTCTCGGAGAAGGATATCGATTTGCGCCTGGCGGAGCTGCTGCCCCTGATTGACCGCTGCAGCAGCGCGGTAAAGAAAGCCCCGAAGCAGATCGATGAGAAAGCCTATCACGCGCTCGTGCGCCGTGCGGCGTCCCAAAGCATGGTGCTGCTGAAAAACGATGAGGATATTCTTCCGTTGAAGAAGGAGACGGCTGTTGCCGTTATCGGAGATTTCGCGAAAAATCCCCGCTACCAGGGGGCTGGCTCCAGCGCAGTCAATGCGACCCAGGTGGATAATTTTATGGATCTTGCATCTGCGGAGATGAACATTGTCGGTTATGCGCAGGGGTTCCTGCGCGACGGAGCCGCGAATGAGCATCTGCAGCAGGAGGCAGTGCAGCTGGCCGCGCAGGCAGATGTGGCGCTGGTGTTCATCGGCCTGAGTGACATTGCGGAAAGTGAAGGCCGCGACCGGGATGATATGAAGCTTGCCCAGAGCCAGATCGATTTGCTGCAGGCGGTTTCCAGGGTAAATCCCAATGTAGTGGCTGTGCTGATCTGCGGCAGCCCTGTAGAGTCCGACTGGGCGGTAAACTGCAAGGGCCTTGTGTACGCTGCCCTCGGCGGGCAGGCGGCGGCCGGTGCCATTGTGGATGTTTTGACCGGAGCATGCAATCCCTGCGGCAAACTGACGGAAACCTGGCCGATTCACTATGAGGATGTCCCGTCTGCTGCAAATTTCGCGGGAGCGGGGAGATATGTGCAGTATCGTGAAGGCCCCTACGTCGGCTATCGCTATTTTGAGGCATTCCACAAGGATGTGGCCTTCCCGTTCGGTTACGGCCTGAGCTACACAAGGTTTGAATATGACAATTTGAAGCTTGAAAAGAACGCCGTCACCTTCACTGTGAAAAACAGCGGCGAGAGGGCAGGAAGCGAAATTGCCCAGCTGTATATTGATCGCCCGGATGATACCGTGCTGATCGGCGGGAAACGGGAATTAAAGGGCTTCGCCAAGGTGACCCTCGCTCCCGGTGAGAGCAAGACCGTGACCATTGCCCTGGATGACAAGGCATTTCGCTTCTGGAATACGGACCGCGGATGCTGGGGCGTGGAGAGCGGTACCTACACAGTCTGCGTGGGCGCTTCCGTGCGGGATATCCGCCTGAGCGGCACCCTTGAGGTCACCGGGGATAAGGATGTCCCGGACATGCGCGAAAAACTCCTCAGCTATGTTTCAGGAAACCTGTGTGATGTCCCGGATGCCGAATTTGAGACGCTGCTTGGGAGACCTGTACCGGATCGGAATCAGAAGCCGAAAATCAACCGGAATATTACCATGGGTGAGCTGAATCACAGCAGGAGCATCATTGGCTGGCTGGTCTGGCTGGTGCTGACGCTGCTGCTGAAGCAAAGCATCAAGCGGGGAAAGCCGGATCTCAACATCCTGTTTAACTATAATATGCCGCTTCGGGCGATGGCCGGTATGACCGGCGGCATGATCAGCATGGGCATGGTGGATGCTCTGGTGCTGGAATTTAAGGGCTTCTGGATTATCGGACTGCTGCTGTTCCTTTTTGAGGCAGTGAAGAATCTGATCCTGAATGCCGGTTTTGAAAAGAGAATGAAGGGAAGTAAAACAAATGGCAAATAAGGAAAATGTGTGGACACGCTTCCGCGATGCCCACCCGAAGCTTGCACAGTGGATCCGGGAGGGTGGACTGTTTGTCATCGTGTCTAATGCCATTACGGTATTTAAGTACCTGCTCCTGACATTCCTGCCCGCCGCCTTTGCGTATCTCGGAGATCGGGACTTTGGATTCCCCGGCATTGATGTAGAGCTGTTTGGCATTCCTTTCAAGTGGTATATCATTGGCTACGGCGCGGACCAGGGCGGCATTGCCTATTTTACCGCGTACATGATCGCCATGGTCATCGGCGAGGTTATCAATTTCTTCATCCAGCGGAGCTTTGTCTTCCGCAGCAAGGGCAACATTCTCTACCAGGGATTGTGGTATCTGCTGGCTTTCTGTGTGGTCACATGTGTGGTTAACTCTGTCAACTGCGTCTGGGCTGCGGTTGCCGGACATTTCGTCGCCCCGTGGCTTTATAACATCGGCACGACCGTCCTCAATGGCGGCGTGAGCATGGTTGTTTTCTTCGTGGTAAACAAAATTGTATTCAGCGATGCAAAGCCGGTGCAGAACCCGCAGGAAGCGCAGTAATCAGCAGCATAAACAGTGAAAAGCCAATCTCAGCGGGCATTTGACCTGCCGGGATCGGCTTTTGCGCGCGGTGCTGCCCAAATTGCTCAGCCTCGGACAGATTCTTTGCGGCAAAAAGTGCGATCACATTTTCCATGACTTCCGGATCATAATTCCCCGCAGCTTCCTTCAAACCGGCTTCAAAAGCCTTGTGCATTGCGTCAAATAAGCATTGACAAATTAAGCTTTGCATGGTAAGTATATACAATAAGAGCGGGAAATTCTCGACTCCGTCCTGCGTGCTGATATGCTTTTATGCTGACAAATTGATTTCTGGAGGCTGACAGGTGATGACTTTAAGGGAACAGGCGCAGTGCATCATTGACGCATCATTGCGGGAGGCACTGCCCGGTGCTGCCGTGCGTCAGGCACTGAAAAAAATCCAATTGACATCTGAGGGGCGTGTTGTGCTCGCGGCTGCGGGAAAAGCCGCATTCGAAATGGCACGTGCAGCCCATGAGGCCCTTGGTGATAAAATTTCGGAGGGTGTCGTAATCACAAAATACGGCCACGTCAGGGGCGACCTGCCGGGGCTAAGCTGCTTTGAGGCGGGGCATCCCGTACCGGATGAAAACAGCTACTGCGCAACCGCATGTGCGCTGAAGCTGGTAAACGGGCTGAGCGCGCAGGATCAGGTGCTTTTCCTGCTGTCCGGCGGCGGCTCGGCACTTTTTGAAAACCCGCTGATTTCCGCGGAGGAAATGGCGGACATTACGCGTCAGCTGCTTGCCTGCGGCGCGGATATTGTGGAGATGAATACGATTCGCAAGCGCCTCTCTGCCGTGAAGGGCGGAAAATTTGCTCTGTGCTGTGCACCGGCCCATGTTTACAGCATTGTTCTGAGCGATATCATCGGCGACCCCCTGGATATGATCGCCTCCGGACCTGCCTATCCTGACAGCTCCACCTGTGCGCAGGCAGAGGAAATTGCAAAACGATACCGCCTGAAGCTTTCGGACGAGGCCTGGGCGCTTCTGCGCACGGAGACTCCGAAGGAGCTGCACAATGTGGATACCTTTGTAACCGGAAGCGTAAAGCAGCTGTGCAGGACCGCTGAACGTGTATGCCGGGAGATGGGGTATACCCCGGTGTTTTTAAGCGCAAGCCTTTCCTGCGAAGCGAGGGAAGCAGGGGCGTTTCTGGCAGCCATTGCCCGGGATCACCAGGACACGGCGCAGCCGCTCGCCTTTATTGCCGGGGGCGAAACCGTGGTGCATCTGACAGGAAAAGGGCTCGGAGGCCGCAATCAGGAAATTGCCCTCGCCGCGGCGGAGGGCATCGCAGGGTGCACGGATACCTGCGTGTTCTCCGTTGGTTCCGACGGAACCGACGGGCCGACGGATGCCGCCGGAGGCTATGCCGATGAGACAACCGCCGGGCGCCTCGCGGAAAAAAACATTTTCATTCACGATGTGCTGCAAAATAACGATGCGTACCATGCGCTGAAGGCATGCGATGGCCTGATTGTAACCGGCCCCACCGGAACGAACGTAAACGATCTGACCGTCCTCCTGATCCGGCGCTGAGAAACGGATGGCAGGAAAAATATTTAAACAGATGCACAGCGGGTCGGAAATCTGACTTCCGACCCGCTGTGCGCCTTAAATCAATTTTCTGCGAACAGAGCCTGCTTGCAGTACTGCACGATGGAGGAGCGCTTTACGATGCCAATGAAAGCATCCTTGTCATCCACAACCGGGACAAAATTCTGCGTTGAGGCCCGGTCGATCAGGTCCTGCATGGAGGTTGTGACACGAACAGGAACATTATCTTTGCGCCGGTAGATCTCCATAATGCGGTGCGCTTCTGCCTGACGCATATCCATATAGCAGACATTTTTCATCGTCCACAGCAGGTCTCCCTCTGTCAGGGTGCCCCGGTATTCACCCCGCCGGTTTAATATCGGAAGTGCCTGATACCCGGCTGACTCCATTTTTTCCAGTGCCTGCCGGACCGTATAATCATCATACAAAAAAGCACACATCGCCTTGGGCAGCAAAAAAAACAAAATATTGTTCACTGTGATTCTTCCTCTCACTGGTTATATTTTCAAAGGAGGCACCGTAACTGCTTTGCTGCGCGGTGCCGCCCAAATTTCCACATCATCATTATACCACAATATCAGCAGAAAAGCATGAACAATATTTGTTATGTTGCAATATAGGCTCCAAAAATTGAGAACGAAATTTATACATTATTCACATTTTGAAAGGCGGCACCGGAATCGACCGATGCCGCCTCTTAAAAAATGAAGTTTAAAAGATCAGAAGCTCTTAGCTACTTCCACAATGTGCTCTGCGCTCAGGCCGAACTGCTTCAGCAGCGCTGCCGCGGGACCGGAGTGGCCGAATTCATCGTTTACACCGATGCGCTTTACGGGAGTAGGCAGCTTCTCACTGAGCAGTGAGCAAACAGCTTCGCCCAGACCGCCGATAATGTTGTGCTCTTCAACGGTAATTACCTTGCCGCATTTCTGAGCGGCAGCAAGCACAAGCTCTTCGTCCAGAGGCTTGATGGTAGCCATGTTGATGACCATTGCGTCAATGCCCTGCTCGGCAAGTGCCTTGCCGGCTTCAATCGCCTCGGGAACCATGATGCCGTTGGCAATGATGGCAATGTCCTTGCCGTCACGGAGGATTTCGCCCTTGCCAATTTCAAAATGGTACCCTTCCTCGTGGAATACGGGAGTTGCCGCACGGCCAAAGCGCATATAGCACGGTCCGTGCATGTGATAGGCTGCCTTGACCATTGCTCTGGCTTCCACGTCGTCTGCGGGGCACATGACAGTCATGCCCGGGATGGCGCGCATCAGCGCAAAGTCTTCGCAGCACTGATGGGAGGCACCATCTTCGCCGACGGAGATGCCGCCGTGGGTTGCACCGATTTTTACATTCAGATGCGGGTAGCCGATGGTGTTGCGCACCTGCTCAAAGGCGCGCCCTGCCGCAAACATGGCGAAGGTCGCCGCAAAGGGCACAAAGCCCATGGTGGACAGGCCGGCGGAAACGTCGACCATGTTGGCTTCCTGAATGCCGCAGTCGAAGAAGCGATCGGGGTGTGCTTTCTTGAAGGTTCCGGTTTTTGTCGCGCCGGCAAGGTCGGCATCCAGCACGACAATGTCGCTGAACTCGTCGCCCAATTCCTTGAGCGCATTGCCGTAGCTTTCGCGGGTTGCAATCTTCTTTACGTCTGCCATGATTTAGCCCTCCTCAATTGCTTTGCGTGCGTTTTCAAGCTCTGCCATTGCCTGCGCGTACTCGTCGTCGTTCGGTGCTTTTCCATGCCATCCGGCCTGGTTTTCCATGTAGGAAACGCCCTTGCCTTTGACGGTGTTCATCAAAATGGCGGTGGGCTTGCCGGTGCCGTGGTTTGCGTGGAAGAAATGCATTGCTTTTTCAATTTCGGCAAAGTCATGGCCGTCGATGGTAATGACGCTGCAGCCGAAGGCTTCGAATTTCTTATCTACCGGGGCAGTGTTCATTACGTCGCAGGTGCGGCCGTCAATCTGCAGGCCGTTCAGGTCCACGATGATGCACAGATTGTCCAGGTGATAGTGGGCCGCAAACATGGTTGCCTCCCAGATCTGGCCTTCGGCCAGCTCGCCGTCACCCAGCAGAGAGTAAACATTGACGAATTTATTTAACAGCTTTGCGCCCTTTGCCATACCGGCGGCGGCAGAAAGACCCTGCCCCAGGGAACCGGTAGACATATCCACACCGGGGACGGTATTCATATTGGGGTGTCCCTGCAGGTAGCTGTCAATGTGGCGCAGGGTGGGCAGGTCGGCTGTGGGGAAGAATCCACGGTATGCAAGTGCGGAGTAGAGGCCGGGAGCAGTGTGCCCTTTTGACAGGACAAAGCGGTCTCTGTCTTCCCACTTGGGATTCTTCGGGTCAATGCGCATTTCTTTAAAATAGAGATACGTGAACATGTCCGCCGCGGACAGGCTGCCGCCGGGATGGCCGGATTTGGCGCCGTGGGTTGCCGTGACAATGCCTTCGCGAACATTCACGGCCTGCAGTTTCAGCTGCTTGATTTCCTGCTCAGTCATAGTGAATCTCCTTTATTTCATGATATCCGGGCGTTCCCCGGATTTGCTTATGCACTTGAAAGTGAACCGTCCGCCGATACTGACGACCGTTTCACTGTACACGGCAATTATAATTCATGTTCTGAAAAAAGTCGATAACTTTTTATCAATTTTTGTTGGGTTAATTTGTGCTTTTCGCGGATTGGAGCACCCCGCAGGGAAAATTGCGAAAAAAACGGCTGAGCTACTTTACAAGGGAAGTCTGTTATGATATATGAGATACAAAAAAGGGAAGAATGCAGAAGGGAGAAAAATGTGAATGACAGGTGAAACGCGCGTTACCGATATGACCAACGGCAGCGTATACAGGCATATTCTTACATTTATGCTTCCGCTGATGATCGGGAACTTATTCCAGCAATTTTATAATCTGGTGGATTCTGTGGTTGTCGGAAATTATATGGGCGCGGATGCGTTGGCGGCAGTGGGCACCTGCGGCAGCCTGAGCTATTTTTTCTTTGCGCTCAGCTCCGGCCTTGCCATTGGCATCGGCATTCTGGCGTCTCAGTATTTCGGAGCCGGAGACAGTGAGAAAATCCGTGCGACTGTGGTCAACTCTGTATTTATTCTGGTTGCAGCCGGGGTGACTGTAAGCATGATTTCCTACATCAGCGCGCCGCAGATGCTGCATTTGCTGAATGTCCCGGAGTCCATATTTGAGATGGCGCTGACATATCTGCGAGTGACGAGCCTGGGAATTGTGGCGGTGGCGCTGTATAACGGAGTCGCTTATCTGCTGCGTGCCTTCGGTGACTCAAAATCTCCGCTGTATTTTCTGATTATGGCATGCATGATCAACATCGTTCTGGACATTTTGTTCGTGATGTATATGAACATGGGAGTATACGGGGTAGCGCTTGCGACGGTGATTTCCCAGGTATTCTCCTTCGTCGTCAGCACGGCGTATGCGTGGAAAAAGGTGGAGTATTTTCGGATTCCCCGGGAACAATGGAAGCCGGATCGGGAAATTATCCGCCGCTGTATGAGCCTGGGCGTCCCGATGGCCCTGCAGAACGCGTTGATCTCCATATCTACCATGGTGCTGCAGGGGGTAGTGAACGAATTCGGCGAGACGGTGATGGCCGCCTACACCGTAGTCGGCAAGGTCGAGCAGCTGGTGCATATGCCTTTCTCTGCCCTTGGTACTGCCGTTACCAGCTTTGCCGGGCAAAACTGGGGAGCAGGGAAAACAGACCGGGTAAAGCAGGGGTACAAAGCCTCCTGCCTGATGGTGCTTGCCTTAAGTGCCCTGCTGATCCCGGCGTTCCTGGTTTTCAGCGGCGCCATGACCGGCTGCTTTGTCAAGGACGCAGATGTGGTTGCCATCGGCGCAAAGGCACTGCATATTGAATGCCTGTTTTATTTCGCCCTCGGCATGATCTACATCGCCCGGGGAACGCTTAACGGATGCGGCGACGCAAGCTTCAGCCTGATAAACGGTATGGCTGAGGTGGTTTGCCGTATTGTATTCGCCTCATTGCTTACGAGGCTTGCCGGTGTCGGCTACTGGGGCATCTGGCTGACAGAGGGGCTGACCTGGACGGTTACCGGACTTGTCTGTATCTGGCGGTATATGCAGGGAAAGTGGAAGCGTTCGTCTCTGAAATAGGGAAGACACAGCGCATTTTGCTGCTCTGCCCAAATGGCACAAAGGCCGCATTCGTCTGAATGCGGCCTTTTGGGGCAGTATTGTCCTTAGGCAACACCGCACAATTCGTCTGCGGCGCTTGCCGGATCTTTTGCCCCAATTTTTCAGTTTTAAAAGCCCCCGATACATACAGTATCCC
>CAVIFH010000055.1:0-9613 GCA_963641615.1 bacterium
GTTCTGCGCAATGGTGAAGTCACCGTAATCAAGAGTGAGGACGTTGTTGTCGGCGATATCATCGTGCTGGAGGCTGGTGACGCAGTCCCCGCAGACTGCAGGGTTTTGGAATCCTACAGCATGAAGGTTGAAGAAGCCGCACTCACCGGTGAATCCGTTCCGGTTACAAAGGTCATCGATGTGCTGATGTGCCGTGACTCACAAAGTGGGGATATACCCCTTGGTGACCGGAAAAATATGCTCTACAGCGGCTCTACAGTTGTTTATGGCAGAGGCCGGGCTGTTGTATGCGCCGTAGGTATGGACACGGAAATGGGAAAAATTGCAGACGCACTGACACAGGCAGAAAAAGAACAGACTCCCCTGCAGAAAAAAATGGCAGAACTGTCCCAATTCCTTACAAAACTGGTAATCGGCATCTGTATCATTGTTTTCGCTGTCGGACTGATTGAAACCCTTTGTCTCAGCGATGAGCCGTTCTCTATAGCTTTGCTGAGCGAGTCATCCCTGAATACCTTCATCGCGGCAATTGCGCTGGCGGTCGCCGCAATTCCGGAAGGACTTCCCGCTGTCGTAACCATCATTCTTTCCATCGGTGTCACAGCTATGAGCAAACGCCAGGCCCTGATTCGGAAGCTCACCGCCGTAGAAACATTGGGCTGCACCCAAATCATCTGTTCCGACAAAACCGGTACATTGACCCAAAACAAGATGACCGTCACCGACCACTATGGTGCAGATGAATTGCTGCTCGCAAAAGGTATGGCTCTGTGCACCGATGCCGAAATTGACACCTCCGGAAAAGTAACCGGAGAACCCACAGAGGCCGCACTTGTCAGCTACGCCTATAGCTTGGGCATGAGCAAGCTTACGCTGTCCGCAGAGAATCAGAGAGTCGGGGAAGCGCCGTTTGATTCCTGCAGAAAAATGATGTCCACTGTTCATACCACCGCAGACGGAATCACACAGTTCACAAAGGGTGCACCGGATGAAATTCTGAAAAAATGTACGTTTCTTCTTTCAAACGGGAAAACGGTTCCGCTGGACGACGCTGCCCGTGCCGACATTTTAGCTGTCAACAAAAAGATGGCAGATCAGGCACTGCGCGTCCTGGCATTGGCTATTCGTACTTACCCGTCTATCCCGGCCGATTGCTCCGCCGAGACTCTGGAATGCGAATTGACCTTTGTCGGACTTGTGGGAATGATTGATCCGGTTCGTCCAGAGGTAAAGGCTGCCATAGATGAATGCCGCAGCGCCGGTATTACACCGGTAATGATTACAGGCGACCATAAGGACACTGCAGTCGCAATCGGTAAGGAACTGGGCATCATCCAGGATGCGTCCCAGGCAATTGTCGGCTCGGAGCTGGATCGGTACAGCGATGAGGAACTGGCAGACATTGTGCCGAAATATTCTGTCTACGCCAGAGTCCAGCCGGAACATAAAACCAGAATTGTCAAAGCCTGGAAAGCCAGAGGCATGGTTACTGCAATGACCGGAGATGGTGTCAACGACGCCCCCTCCATTAAAGCCTCTGACATTGGTATCGGCATGGGCATCACCGGAACGGATGTCACAAAAGGCGTTGCGGATATGGTCCTGGCCGATGATAACTTCGCAACGATTGTCAACGCAGTCGAGGAAGGCCGCAAAATATATGACAACGTATGCAAGGTTCTGCAATTCCAGCTCTCCACCAACATGAGCGAAGTTATTATCATGTTCGTTGCCTCTATCCTGCATTTCGACCTGCTGGAACCGGTACATCTTCTGTGGATTAATATGGTCACAGATTCTCTCCCCGGTTTAGCACTTGGCATGGAAAAGGCCGAGGGCGATGTAATGAAACGGAAACCCAGAGCCACCACGGACGGGATTTTCTCCCATGGGGCAGGCTTTGACATGATATGGCAGGGAATCTATTTGGCTGTTATTGAGCTTGCCGCTTATTTTATTGGCTTCAGGCTGGAAAATGGTTCTCTGGCTGGCTCCGTGTTTTCCAACACCGTGTGTGTCAATGCAATGGCAATGGCATTCCTGACTGTAAACTTTTCAGAAATGTTCTGCGCAATCAATATGCGTTCCAAGACTGGATCACTATTCACCATGCATTCAATTAACTGGTGGCTGGTCGGTTCCTTCTTTGTTACAACAGGCCTGACGCTCGCCGCAATTTACATTCCGGGACTCTCTACTGTATTCGGCATTGAGCCCGGTACTTTCCAAATGAATGAGCTGCTCATTTCCTTCGGACTGGCACTGTCCACGATTCCCGTATTTGAACTGGGGAAAATGCTGCGCAGAAAGAGCAACGCGAAAGAGAATCTATAGAGAACCTCTATGGCAATACCGCGCAATTTATCCGCGGCGTATACCGGACCTTCTTCTCTATCCGTGCGGTTTCAAAGTGGGGGAAATACATACAGTATTCCCCGCTTCTGAAGCCTTCGTCCAAGGAAAAATCTCTTACTGTCGATTCGCACTGATTCAATCATAAACTTCTTGTCAGTGAACAGAAAAGGTTTCCCGACTCTACGGGGTTATTAATATGCCGCATATCTAATAATAAACGGGGCTGTGAAGAAAAGCGAAATTCACTTTTGCTTTTGACTTCACAGCCCTTTAAATTGTTATGAAAAGGTTTGGCAGGGCAAAAAGCGCAAGCTGCATTTAAGGCAGCACCGCAGACGAACCCACGCCCATATTTTTATGCCAGCTTTGCGGGGTAGATGCCGTCCAGCGTCATTTTCCGAAGCGCATCCATCACAACGGGCTTATCCGCGGCGTAGGTGACGCCATACCACCGATCCTGAGATGTAAGCACCTTCATGGTTGCTTTTCCCTCGGAAAGAAGCTCGTGCACAATCCCCGGCAGAAAATATTCGCCCTTTAAGGGATTCTCTCGGAGAATCTTATCCAGCGCAGATGGAAAACGTGCCTTTGCCTCCTCCAGGAAGCCCGGCATAAAGCCCATAAAATTCATGGACACAACGGTATCCGCAGGCAGATCCTGCCAGATTTCACCGTCCTCGGTAAAATGAATGCCGCCGCTGTATTTTTCAATTCTGGTACGCTCGGTGATATCCAGCAGCATATTTTCGCTGTCCACGCGGCACACCCCCCGGGCAACGCTGCCATTATCCGTTACAGTTTTCCCCAGCGCAAAGCCAACCATGCAGTAGCCCCAAGGATCGACATTGGATGTTAAGAATGTATACATTTTTTCAAATGCGGCTCTGCCGTAAAAATCATCCGCATTGATGACGGCAAAGGGGGCCCCGTCAATTGCCTCAGCAGCGCAGATCAGTGCGTGCCCCGTTCCGAAAGGCTTGGTACGCCCCTCCGGTACAGCATAGCCCTCCGGCAGCTTCCACAGCTCCTGGTAGGCATAGCGGATCTCCATGGGGCTTTGCGCAAGGCGCTTTCCGACAGTTGACATAAAGTCATCGCGGATAGCTTCCTTAATCAGGATCACCGCAGTGCGGAAGCCCGCCTGATAGGCATCGTATACGGAATAATCTATGATTGCCTCTCCGTTTTCTCCCAGAGCATCAATCTGCTTCAGTCCGCCGTAACGGCTTCCCATTCCGGCAGCCAGGATCACCAGAACCGGTTCTTTTTTCACTTCAAACAGCTCCTTGTATTTATTTTCCATTTCACCTGGAAAGATATCCGTCTGCACTGCTGCGTTTGTCTGGGGCAGTGACCTTTACATTATGTCCTGCAGATAAACCGCGCTGCCGTGTATTTTGTCCCAGGAAAAAAGCTTCACCAGCTCCGCAGCGCAGATACTCTCGCGTTTCTCAGTAAGTCCGGCAGCATGGGCAAGAAGACCAATGATATCCTCAGGACGATAATTCCGGCGCAGCTGTCCAAGGTCCAGGTCCCGATCCCGCTTGCTGAGCCTGCGCCCGTCCGGCGCAAGAAGCATGGGCACATGGGCATAACGCGGATGCGGAAACCCGAACAGATCCTGCAGGTACATCTGCCGCGGCGCCGAGCTGAGCAGATCGCATCCCCGCACAACCTCGGTAACCCCCGCCTCGCCATCGTCCACCGTAACGGCAAGCTGATATACATACACGCCGTCCCCGCGGCGGACGACCATATCCCCGCAGTCCTTTGCCAGGTTCATCTCAAAATGTCCCTGCACCAGGTCGTCAACCGGCCAGACTTTATCCGGAACGATGACCCGCCACGCCGGCGGGCGATCCATCTGCTCACGCTGCTGTGGGGTAAGCGTGCGGCAGGTACCCGGGTAGACATAGGTCCCGTCACTTAAATGGGGCGCATTGACGCTGTGCAGCTGACTTCTCGTACAGTAGCAGGGGTAGAGCATTTTCTTTTGCAAAAGCGCATCAAAATAGCGGTCGTAAACCTTGCTGCGCAGGCTCTGGGGTGCGGTTTCCCTGTCGTAATCCAGCCCGAGCCATTTTAAATCCCCCCGCAGTGTTTCCGCGAAATCACTGCTTGTGCGCTGGGTATCCAAGTCCTCCATGCGCAGGACGATTTCTCCCCCCTGGGAGCGCGCGGAAAGCCACGCGAGCAGCGCCGAAAACACATTGCCCAGGTGCATCCGCCCGGAGGGTGTGGGCGCGAATCTGCCGACTACCACAGCAGCCACCAGATGAGCACCGCAAACAGCGCTGCTACCTCAAGGAGCAGCAATGCAACCAGAAGCATCGTTTTGGTGCGGGTTTTCTCCCGCCCGGGCGTCACAGCTTCATCCGGTGCATTTTCCGGTGCCTCGTCATATTCTTCCGGCAGTGCATCCGGATCATCCTCTTCCTGGGGGGCGGGGGGCGCAAAGATGTCTTCCTCCGGCTCCTCTGCCTCCAGCAGCCGTTCCTGCAGCTCTTTCAGAGCCTTATTCGGGTCGTCAAACATATTTATGTCTCCTCAAAGCGTGCTTTCGCATACGCAAGCAGGGCCGTTCGGTCGTTACTCAGTGAACCGCTCAGCACATTTTCAAGCAGCTCATTTAAAATCGCACCAATTTCCCTCCCGTGAAAGCCGAGCTGCTGCATATCCGTCCCGTTTACCTGCAATGAATGCAGTGTGAGGCGCCCCTCTTCAAGGGAAAGGGTACGCAGCAGCTGCCTGATTCCGTCAAAATCGGTTGTCCCGCTCTGCTCCGCTACGCCTTTGCTTTTCCCATCCGCCTCTTCCAGCAAAAGCAGCATCTCCAGACGCTGCTCACCGGTGCGGGACAGGGCGCGCCGCAGTGCATTCTTTTCGGGAGAAAGCGGGGTCATATGGTGGTCAACCAGCCATACTGTTGCCTCACGCAGCGCGGCAGGCGCTTTTAAGCGTGCCAGAATCTGATCTGCCATTTCCGCGCCAAGGTGTGCATGGCCTTTAAAGTGGCCGCGCCCGGTTTCGTCCAGCGTAAAGCTGGATGGCTTTGCCGCGTCATGCAGAAGCGCCGCCCAGCGGAGCACAGCATCCGCCGGAACCGCCGCCGACACATGGGCGATGTGCGTATACACATCGTAGGCATGGTGGGGGGAACGCTGGTCAAAGCCCACGCATGGCCTGAGCTCCGGAATGACCGCCGTTATGATGGGGGAAAAGCGGATAAAATCTTCAAAATTTGCGCTCAGAAGGAACCCGGTGAGCTCCGTAAAAGTACGCTCCCCAGAGATGTTTTCCAGCAGCGGAGCATACAGGAGCATTGCGTCCATCGTGTTCTTTTCCACACGCAGGCGGAACCTGGCCGCGAAGCGCATTCCCCTCAGGATACGAAGAGCATCCTCCTGAAAGCGAGCGGAGGGATCGCCGACGCACCGCAGAAGGGCATCCTTCAGATCCTCTCTGCCGCCGTAAGGGTCCACGAATCCCCGCACAGGGGATTCGGCAATTGCATTGATGGTAAAATCACGCCGCAGCAAATCCTGCCGCACATCGGCGGTAAATTTCACCCATCCGGGGTGACGGCTGTCGGTGTAGCCGCCCTCCGTCCGGAAGGTTGTGATCTCAATTTCGCCGTCTGATAGCAGGAGTCTCACCGTGCCATGCTTTTCCCCGGTGTGATCCATCGGCACACCGGGAAATACTGCCGCCGTCTGCAAAGGAAGGGCAGCAGTGCAAATATCAAAATCGTGGGGCGGAATACCCAGGAGGGTGTCGCGGACGCATCCGCCAACATAATAACTCTCCCACCCTGCCCTTTCCAAAGCGGCAAGGACTTCATCCGCCTGTGCCTGAGAAATCATTTCTTATTCCTCGGCGCACTGAATGGACATGCTGTTCCCCACAAGCCAGACAGCGGCGGCGGAAAAGAAAACAGGGAACTCCTCCTGTGCCGATGCGGCGCAGCAAAAGTAAACACCCAGCAGCATGACTCCATGGTACCATGCTTTCTCGGGGATGTTGGCCTCATAAGCCATATGGAAATAGGTCGTAAGCGCAAGGCACAGCACAGCGCCGAGACCCATCACATAGTTCATCAGCTGCGGCACCTCGCTCCAAAGCTGATAGCAGATCAGCAGATGAAGCAGACACAGCACACAGGGGCATACCTCCAGCAGGAAGGGAACCTTTTTGCCCAGTCCATGCATCACCGCAGAGGCAGCCAGCGAAAGAGCCGCAATGCAGCAGAAAATCCGATACAGCAGCACCAGAATTTCCGGCCCTTTGGCATTCTCCAGCAGAAGAGAAACAATTCCGAAGGCAAAAAGGGCATCACACATCACCGTTATGACTTTTCCTGATGGCTGCCAGGAGGTATTCCTTGTAAGCAGGAAAGCCCCCGCGATAGCAGCCGCCGTAAGGATCCAGAGCAGAATTTCCGGCAGCGTGCCTCGCGGCAGCAGATAGGACACTTCGTCCTCCAGATACGTATAAAGCCACCGATACAGCGCCTGTGCGGCAATTCCCAATACCAGATACAAAGACGTTAAGGAAGTGCCATTCATCTTTTTTTTCACACGAAACTCCCCCTTACAGTAATGCACGAATACCCATGGAAATGCCGATCAAAACCGGCTGATGAAGCAGGTAAATCAGCAGAGATTTTCTTCCCACTGCGCACAGGAAGGCAGAAACCGCTCCATGGGTGCCCGGAAATCTTGTTTTTCTGTCAGCATAAAGCACGCGCCCCACATACGCACCCAGCAGGAAAAAGCCCAGATTGGGAAGAAGCGGGAAATAATCCGAGGAGGAAAACCACTCCGGGCAAAATCCGACAGGAATGAGCCACCACGGTGTTTCAAACGCATAGGGCGAAATTGCAAGCCCCCACGCAATCAGCACGAGGGCGCAGGTCAGGAGCGCGGGCTTTCCAAGCTTCTGCAGAACACTCCACAGCATCATGCAGACGCCGAGGCAGTGGAGAACGCCAAAATAGATCACAATCGACGCGTTTGCAGCCTCTATGCGGTACAGTGCATAGGTAACCGCAGTGCACAGCATTCCGCAGGAAAGCACCTGCACCCCGCGTCTGAAATTTCGGATGCCCAGGGTTGCGCAGATCCCGGAAATTGCCAGGAAGAGAAATCCGCCATGATTTTTAATAAGCAGGTACCACCCGGGCTCATCCCAGGAAAGCACACCGGAAATTTCGGTTAAATCGAAGAGAAAATGGATTGCCAGCATTCCGAGAACCGCAAGCCCTCGAGCGGCATCCAGCTCCCAAATGCGATTTTTCATTCGTTTCCGAGGGCAGCGTTTGCTTCCTCTTCCAATACGCGGTAAGCGACCTTGCCCACCAGTGTCTTCGGCAGCTCGGTACGGAATTCGATTTCACGAGGCATTGCGTATTTTGCAATGCGCTTTGCACAGTAATCCAGCAGTTCCTGCTTCAGCTCATCTGTTGGCTCAATACCCGGCATCGGCACGACATACGCCTTCACCTTTTGCACACGGTAGGGGTCTTTTACGCCGATGACGCAGGAAAGAAGTACCTTCTCGTGTCCGTCAATGATGTTTTCCAGCTGAGACGGATAGACATTGTAGCCGGAGGTCACGATCATTCGCTTCATTCTCTGGCGGAAATACACGAAACCATCCTGATCCATGTGGCCAAGGTCGCCGGTATGCAGCCAGATACGGCCGTCGTAGTGGCGGCGAAGGGTGGAGGCTGTCTCCTCCGGGTTATCCATGTAGCCCATCATTACGCTGGGGCCAGAGATGCAGATCTCCCCTTCCACATTGGGCTCCACCTCACTGGTGGTTCCGGGGGTGACAATTTTATAGAAGGTATCCGGGAAGGGAACGCCGATAGAGCCCGCCCGGGCATAGGACTTAGGCGTCAGGCAGGATGCAGTAACGCACTCGGTGGTTCCGTAGCCCTCACGGATCTGCTCAGAGCAGTTGTGGGTCTTCAGGAAAATGTCCACTTTCTTTTTCAGCTCCGGAGACAGGCTGTCACCGCCGGAAAAGATTCCTTTCAGGAAGCTCAGATCCGCATTTTCAAGTTTGTCCGTGCGAAGCAACGCCTCAAACAGTGTCGGCACCCCGGGGATCAGATTTGGCTTCTGCTTCACCAGAATATCCGCATAGGTATTTACGTTAAACTGGGGCACCAGAATGCAGGTACCGCCGGCAACCAGCGGGACATGGATGCCGATTCCCAGGCCGAAGCCGTGGAACACAGGCATGACGGACAGCATCTTCATATTGGAGATTTCGTCCCGTGTAAATCCGGAGGCCGCAATCGTCTGCAGAGCGAGAGCATTGAAATTCAGGTTGGAAAGCATGATTCCCTTTGTGGTGCCGGTAGTTCCGCCGGAGTAGAGAATCGCGCCGCATTCGTCAAATTTCCCGTCATCGGCAGGCAGGGCCTGTCCCCGTCCCGCGGAGACCATTTTGCTCCACAGGGTATAGCCGGATCTCGGAAGCTTTTTGACGGCGCGGGCACTCTTTGTTGCAGGATACAGCACACTCAGGGGAAGCGGAAGCTCCTCCGCGATTCTGGCAATCAAAATGGTCACCGGCTCATGAAGCTGCGACTGGATTTCCGCCACCTTATAGTAGAACTGATCCAGCGTAAGAATTGCCTTGGAGTGGGACACATTCAGGTAAAACGCAATTTCCTGCGCAGCAGACAGGGGATGAATCATATTGGGTATGGCCCCGATCCGATTGAGGGCGTAAAAGCAATCCAGCGCTTGGGGCGTATTGGCCATGCAGATGGTCACCTTATCGCCTTTGCGGATGCCCATGCGGTACAAGCCCTTTGCAGCCGCCTCTATGCGCTGCATAAACTCTGTGTAAGTGGTCTTCTTGCCCATGAAGGTATAGGCAATGTGGGTCGGATTGCGCCGTGCCGCGGCCGCTACCATCTGATACATGGTCATATGCGGATAATCCAGAGAGGCAGGCGTATTGCCGTAATATTTCAGCCAGGGGGAAGAGGATGAGAGGCCCATAAGTTGACAATTCCTTTCTGATCAAAAGAGGCGCCGGGGATCCTGCTGTGCAGCCCGGACATAATCTCATGCAATTGTTTTGCACTTTTATTGAATCGCAAACAGCCATATTAGCGGCTGTTTTGAGTAAAAATTATACCACAGTATCATCAGAATTTCCAGTATAAAAAACGGAACCGACGCAAAACCGTCGGCTCCGGGAAATTAATCCTCAAATGTCAGGATATCCTTGTACTTTT
>CAVIFH010000056.1:0-9483 GCA_963641615.1 bacterium
TGTTAATCCGTGTGTCGTTGGTTCGAGTCCAACAGGGGGCGCCAGATTTCAGCAGGTCTATGCGGGCCTGCTGTTTTTTCATATCGGTTTGTGCGGCACTGCTTGAAACCCAGGGGGATTTTACGCAGCTGCCGACCGTATTGATATTTGCGGAAAAATATGGTATGCTTGCTCCACTCACAAAACAAAATATTCGTCATGCAAGGAGAATGATGATGAAGCACTTTTTAATTGTTGTGGATATGCAAAATGATTTTGTAGATGGTGCGTTGGGCACGCCTGAGGCAAAGAAAATTCTTCCAAACGTGACGGACAGGATTCTGAATTTTGATGGCGATATTTTTGCGACACTCGATACCCATGACGCGAATTATCTGCAGTCCCAGGAGGGAAAAAATCTCCCCGTTCCGCATTGCGTAAAGGGCACCTCCGGGTGGGCACTGTGCGACGAGGTCGCGTCTGCGCTGGAGCAGAAAAACTGCACGAGAGTTGAAAAGGCTTCCTTTGGCTCGGTTCTTCTTCCAAGACTGATTTACCAGGCAGCATGCAGTGAGCCCTTTACGATAGAACTCATTGGCCTTTGCACGGATATTTGTGTTGTTTCGAATGCGCTGATCCTCAAGGCGAACTTCCCGGAAGCAGGAATCTTTGTAGACAGCAAATGCTGTGCAGGCGTCACGCCTGCCAGACACGCAGCCGCACTGGAGACCATGCGCAGCTGCCAGATTATTGTAAAATAGGAGCGAGATAAACATGTTTGATGCGCAAAAGGTGAAGAATGACTGCGTCGCGTGGATTCGCGGCTTCTTCGAAAAAAATGGTCCCGGATGCAATGCCATTGTCGGAATTTCCGGCGGAAAGGACAGTTCTGTGGTCGCCGCACTGTGTACAGAGGCTCTGGGAAAGGAACGTGTGATCGGGGTGCTTATGCCCTGCGGCGTTCAGCAGGATATTGATATGGCACGTCTCCTGGTGGAGCATCTTGGCATAAAGAGCTATGAAATCAACATTCAGAATGCTGTTGAGGCAGTGAAGGCAGCATTTCCTTTTGAACTCTCCAATCAATCCCGTGTTAATCTGCCGCCGCGCATTCGGATGAGTGTACTGTACGCTGTTGCCCAGAGCAACAACGGGCGCGTCGCCAACACCTGCAACCTCTCCGAGGACTGGGTTGGGTACTCTACACGCTACGGCGATGCAGCGGGGGATTTCAGCCCCTGCTCTCACCTGACCGTAATGGAGGTAAAGCAAATCGGGCGCGTGCTTTCCCTTCCGGATGTACTTGTGAATAAGGTCCCGATTGACGGCCTGTGCGGAAAAACAGATGAGGAGAACCTGGGCTTCCGCTATGATGAGCTGGACCGGTATATCCGCACCGGTGAAATTGACGATATGGAGAAAAAAAAGCACATTGATCGGCTCCATGCGGTAAACCAGTTCAAGCTGGAGCTGATGCCGTCTTTCCAACCCAATTTTGACTGATGGAGTATGGCATGTCGGAGAAACCATTTTCCCTTGGAATTTTAGTGGGCCGATTTCAGACCATCCATACCGGCCATGAGCAGATGATTCGCACAGCCCTTTCACTGTGTGATCAGGTTGGCGTTTTTGTCGGTTCCTCGCAGGAATCCGGCACTGCAAACAATCCGTTCCCCTACGGCATACGCAAGGAGCTGCTGAATCTTCTCTTTGGGGAGACCATTCGGGTATTTCCGCTGCCGGATATCGGTGTCGGAAACAATGGTACATGGGGCGAATACGTGCTGCAGAATGTGAGGGAAAATTACGGTTTTTTCCCGGACCTTCTGATCTCCGGAAAGGAAGCGCGGAGAATCAACTGGTTTGACGGTGTGGAAGACATTCATATTTCGGAGCTTTATATTCCGAAAACGATTCATATTTCCGCCTCGCAGATGCGCTCTTTTTTCCTCCGGGACGACAGAGAAAGCTGGCAGAAATATACCAGCCCTGTTTTGTGGGATCAATATGATAATTTGCGGGATTGGGTGCTGAAATCAAAGGATTTCAGTGAAACCGCATCCATTTAAGGAAGGAAACGTTCATGAAGCTGGATCCGATTGTTCTTTCACTGCTGGATACCGACCTGTATAAATTCAATATGGATCAGGTCATTTTTCATAAGCACACCGATTTAAACGGAGAGTATCATTTTAAGTGCCGCAATGAGGGCGTACGCTTTACACAGGAAATGCTTAAAGAGATCAATGAGCAGATTGATTATCTGTGTACCCTTCGATTTACCAGAGAAGAGTTGGATTACCTGAGGACAATTCGCTTCATCAAAAATGACTATGTGGAATTTCTGCGGCTCTGGCATCCGATCCGTGAATACGTTTCGACCGGCCTGAGCGAGGATGGTCAATTGACCGTAATTGTAAAGGGACCTATGTTCTCAGCCATGCAGTTTGAAATTTACCTGCTGGAGATTATCAACGAAGTTTACTTCCGCATGAAATTCGACTATGAAAAGCTTCGTATCTCTGCGGCAGAGCGCCTGAATCAGAAAATTAGGGCATTTCAGGACGGCACCTATACCTTCCGATTTGCGGAGTTTGGATGTCGGCGCAGGCTGTCGCGGGAATGGGAGGATGTGGAGGTTCGGCGCCTTGCCACGGAGACAGAAAACTGTGTGGGTACCTCCAATGTTTACCTGGCGAAAAAATACGGCATCCGCCCCATCGGTACCTATGCGCATGAATTCGTGCAGATGTATCAGGGCATTGATTCAATTCCCCTTGCCTATACCAATCACCATGCAATGGCCGACTGGTACGACGAGTATCGCGGTGACAACGGTACCGCACTGACGGATACAATCACGACAGATCTTTTCCTGCTGGATTTCAACCACTCTATGGTGAACAACTATTCCGGTGTGCGGCACGACAGCGGCGATCCCTATGTGTGGGGAGAAAAGATCTTGGCGCACTATCGAAAATATGGGATTGATACCCGCACAAAGCAGCTGCTCTTCAGCGACAGCCTGGACTTTGACCGCTCACAAAAGCTCTATGAATATTTTAAGGACAGAGCGAAGGTATCCTTCGGCATCGGTACATTTTGCTCCAACGATACATGTGAGTCAGCGCTGAATATTGTTATTAAGCTGCAGTATGTCAACGGCCGCCCAGTTGCGAAGCTTTCTGATGCCCCGGGAAAAGCCATGTGCGACGATGATGACTATCTTTCGTATCTGAAGCGCTCTGTGGAGTTCCGCCTGAACAGAGAGAAAGATTTATTGGCCCAGAACCGTTAACCTAAGGGTCGACCACCCGCTGCCATGCGTTTCTCACGGAGGTGATAAGAATGCAGCTTGACTGGTTTTCTGCCCTTTGGGGTGATGAATTGGCGCAGTCTATTGAGACCTTTTTGCAATCCGCAAACAGCCTCATCCCGGCATCTTTGCAGAATACGATCATCCTTTTTGCTGTGCTGAGTGTTTTCTTGCTTGGGGCAGGGCTTGTTTTGCGTATTTTCTTTGGAGAAAAGTGTACGGTAAATCGATCTATTTCCGGATTTATGGCGATTTTGTTCATTTATGCGCTGACAGCTTTGATTTATTCCCTGCAGCTGCAGAATGTGACACAGTATCTGGTGCCGCTTCCCTTTGCTGTCTTCCGGAACGATCTTTTAATTGTCAGCTTTTCCGCTTATACAACGAAAAGCCTGCTGTGCTCGCAGCTCCTTTCACTTATTATCCTCGGCTTTATCATCCACATTATGAATTTCCTGCTCCCCAGCGGACAATCCTTTTTTCCATGGCTTCTGATGCGCCTTGTCGGTGCTGTGGCGGCAGTGGCTGCTTTTATCGCAGCAAACTGGGCGCTGAACACATTTCTGCCGACCGCGATTGCGCAGTCCGCCCCGGTTATTCTTGTTACGGTACTGGCGGTCACGCTCCTTGTCAGCCTCTTTAATCCGCTGCTGTGCATTTTGTTTACGGCAGCAAACCCGATTATCGGGCTGCTGTACACGTTCTTTTTTTCAAATACCATCGGTAAAAATCTGACAAGAGCCGTGCTTTCCGCCGCACTGATCTGCGTATTCTTTTATGCGATGGAATACTTCGGCCTCAGTGCCGTTTATATCACAAAGGATGCAATGCTTCGTTATTCTCCCTTCGCCGCTGCAATGCTCGGCGTGTGGTTTATCTTCGATTATAAGCTGTAGACATCGTTCAGGACTCCAAAAAACACAGACTCACGACGGGCAGGATAATTTGCGTCCTGCCGCCGCGAGTCTGTGTGTTTATAATAGCCTGCCCATCAGCAAAGCTTCTGCTCTCTGGGAATATCACAGTCAAATTCCAGCCCTGCTCCGCGGCGTGCCTTCTCCAGCACCCGCATGACTGCAAGGCTGATTTCATTTGCCTCCGCTGCTGCATTGTAATCCCGTGCCTGCAGAATTTTTATGATTTGCTCCAGCTCCGGCAGCAGCCGATGTTCCGGCTTGAAGGTATAACCGCCGGTTGATTCCGGATCCGTTCGGCGGAAGATTCGGTAGCCTGCAATGGCGTTAAATGGCTCTTCAATTTCGATTCGGGCATTTTCGCACTGAATTACCGAGTGGTTTTTCCCCTGGCAGTCTTTTGCACCAATACAGCAGACCTGAAAACCATCATAGCTCAGGATTGTCATTCCGCTGGTATCAATTCCTCTTTGCATATTTGCAAAGTAATTTACGGACCAAGGCTCCCCAAACAGCTCGACCGCCGCGTAGATATTATAAAAATTAATATCATATAATGCTCCGCCGGAGCAACTCCGGTCAAAGGCCGGTACGCGGATTCCTTTGCGGAAATCATCGTAGCGGGAGGAATACTGGGCATAGTGAAAGACGGCCAGCTTTATCCCTGACAGAGAGCGAATTTCACTTTTCAGCTTTCGGAAAGCGGGAAGGTAGCGCGTACTGACGGCCTCCATCAAAATGAGATGATTCGCTTTTGCAATACGCAGGAGTTCTTCAAGCTCCCGGACACAGCTCGTTGCAGGCTTTTCGAGAATGACGTCCTTTCCATGCAGCAGAGCCTCTCTGGCAAAGGAAAAGTGCAGAGCATTCGGAATGCCAACATATACGGTGTCAATGTCGTCTGCAAGGAACAGACCGCAATCTGTAAAGACTCGATCGAGCCGATACTGCGCGCGGAGCGTTTCCGCCCGCTCCAGCGACCGCTCTGTGGAAAGAAGTGTGATCTTTTCCACATTCAGCGCAACAAACAGCGGAAGAATTTCCTGCACGATCTTACCGGTTCCGATGATACCCAGCTTCATATTGCCTTCCTCCGTATAATGGATATTTCCACTATAGTATGCAGGTGCTGCCCTAAATTTCCTTTATTCTCTGCACGGCTTTCGCAAGGGCGTCGACATTTACCGCTTCCATTTTCCCACCATCATATGCAGCTGCCACGGCCGGGTCGATGGGAAGCCTTGCAAGGATTGGAATGCCGTTTTCTTCCGAAATTTTGTCCAGATGACTTTCTCCAAATACGGAAATTTTCCTGCCGCAGTCCGGGCACAGGAGGTAGGAATAGTTCTCTACAAATCCTGCCACCGGGATGTGCATCATATCTGCCATTTTTACGGCCTTGTTCACAATCATTGCTACCAGATCCTGAGGACTGGTGACAATGACGACGCCATTTACAGGCAGACTCTGAAATACAGTGAGGGGCACATCACCTGTTCCGGGAGGCATATCAACAAAAAGATAGTCTACATCCTCCCAGATGACATCCGTCCAGAACTGCTTCACGGCGCCGGCAATAACCGGCCCACGCCAGACAACAGGGTCACTCGGATTGTCAAGCAGCAGATTAATGGACATTACCTGTATTCCTGTTTTCGTCAATGCAGGATACAGACCATCGTCGTTTGCCCCCTGACACTCTGTAACGCCGAAGGCTGTCGGAATAGAGGGCCCTGTAACATCGGCATCCAGAATGCCGACTTTTTTCCCCTCCCGCGCCATTGCAACTGCCAGCATAGAAGTAACCGTTGACTTCCCAACGCCGCCTTTTCCGGAAACAACCGCAATGACCTTCCCAATTTTTGACTTTTCATTCGGCTTGACAAGCAAGCTCTCTGCTTTGCGGTCGCTGCAATCAGAACCGCAGGCAGAACAATTTCCGTCGCACGAACTCATAACTCGATTCTCCTTTTATTTCTTTGCAAGGCAGGGGAGGGAAAATACACCTCGCAGTGCCTGCAGTTTTATGATTCTTCACACAGTGCTTCCCACTGCTCCATCAGGCCGGTGAGCTGTGTTTCCAGCGCATCCTTTTGTGCCAGAAGTCTGGTCAATTCCTGATAATCAGCGGATGCACCCTCAATCTGCTGCTCCAGCTGTGCAATGGATTGCTCCTGTTTTTCAATTTCCCGCTCAAGGGAACGCAGCTGCTTCCCGGCATCCTTCGGGTTGCTTCTGACTTTTTCTTTTTTTGCCTTCGGAGCGGCAGGCACCGAAAGCTTTGCTGCTGCTTCATGCTCCAGAATGGAGCGATATTTCTGATAGCCGCAGCGGAAATCCCGAATGGAGCCGTTCTCCAGAAGCCAGATGCGCTCTGCAAACTTTTCAATAAAATAGCGGTCATGGGATACAAAAAGAAGTGCGCCGTCAAACTCTTCAATCGCGGCTTCGACCCATTCTCGAGAGGCAATGTCCAGATGATTGGTCGGTTCATCAAGGATCAGCAGGTTGATCTTCTCGTCCATCAGCATACACAGCCGAAGGCGGGACTGCTCACCGCCGGAAAGATTCCCAACCGTCTTAAAAACGTCCTCGCCCTGAAACATGAACATTCCCAGCCGATCTCGGGCCACCTGGGGCGTACAGTTCTTCTCATAGAGCATGGTGTCATAGAGTGTTCGCTCAGGATGGTCAAAGTGAATTATCTGCGGCAGGTAGCCCCATTTTACAGTCGGGCCAAACTGAATTTTTCCTGTGCAGATCTCCTCTCCCAGCAGGCACTTTATAAAGGTAGATTTCCCGGTTCCGTTATCGCCTAAGAGCGCGATCCGTTCTCCCGCCTCCACATTCAGATCCACATCAGAAAACAGGACTCTGTCGCCGAATGCTTTGGCAACGTTTTTCATCTTAAAGACGACGTCGCCGGAAAATTCCTTCTCTCCGAAGGTCGTATGCATGGTCCTTTCAGTCTTCGGCTTCTCGGTTTTGCGGATCCGATCCATACGGTGCTGAATGGACATAGCCCGTCGATACAGCGTCCGGTTGTTGATTCCCCAGCCTTTCATGCGCTCCACCGTGTAGCCCAGCTGCTTCAGCTTTGCCTGCTCCTGCTCGTACTGCTTCAGCTGGAGATCGAAACGGGCCTGTTTTTCATCCATGTAAAAGGAATAATTTCCAGAGTAAAATTCGGCATGCCCGTCCACAATCTCAATTACCCGCTGGGCAATCTGGTCAATAAAATAGCGATCATGGGAAATTGCAAGGACGGTACCCTTAAATGTATGGATATATTGCTCCAGCCATTCTACGCTGTTCAGATCCAAGTGGTTTGTTGGTTCGTCCAGAAGCAGAATATCTGTTTTTTCCAGCAGAAGCCTTGCAAGGTTTACCCGCGTCTTTTCGCCGCCGGAAAGACTTGCAAATTCCTGCGTGCGCTGCTGTGGAGATATATCCAGCCCATTGCAGATTTTATCAATCTCAACATCCGTTTCGTAGCCGCCGCCAGCGAGAAACCGTCCGGACAAATCGTCGTACTCTCGAAGCTGTGCCTGGGTTGCGCCGAACTGCATTTCCTCTTCCAGATGCTGCATTTTTTCATACATACGGTGCAGGTCTGCGAATGCTGACTGAAGGACGTCCTCAACGCAATATCCCTCCGGAAAAACCGGAATCTGTGAGATCAGTCCGATTCGCTTATTGGGATTCACATAGACCTCGCCCTCATCCCAGTCAAGCTGTCCGGTAAGAATCTTGAACAGCGTTGTCTTCCCGCAGCCGTTCCTCCCGAGAATGGCCACACGTTCTCCTTCGCGGATTTCAAAAGACAGGCCCTGCAGCAGGTTCTCACCGATCACGAAAAATTTTGTTAAGTTATTTACCGAAATATCAACCATTGTCTTTCTCCATTGCGCTTACCATATTCTGCAGTTCTTCCCGTGTCAGCAGCAGGTTCAGGGCCTGCAAAAGGGCATTGGCACTCATGTGCTCCGGAAAATTCAGCCTTTTCTGAAGCAGCTGCCTTTTTTCACTGCTGTTTTGGGCGCCGGAAAGTCCCAACTCAAAAAAATCCTGCTTTGTAATTTCATGCCGCTCAGGCGCTGTCCCGCTTTCAAAGGTGGCGCCGCAGGCACGCAGCGCATTCAGGATAATCTCCGGTGTCATGCCCTCTACACCCAGCTTCCCCTCTTTCCCGGGGGCGGATTTGCGCTTTTCTTTCCCGTAAATATCGGGAATATAGGCATGCTTCAGATATTTCCCGTCAATGGCGCTTTTGATCCGATTTCGAATCACAAATCCCGCACCATCGGAATCTGTAAATACAATCAGCCCACGGCGTTCGGCGGCTGTCCGCAGGAGGGACATCTGCTGCGCATCTTTGAATATTCCGAATCCTTTTGTTTCAAATATGGGAGCATCCACAATTTGCCGCAGTGTGTTCCGGTCATAGCGGCCCTCCACAACAATTGCCTCTTTTATTTTAAGCACGTCCGGCCTCCACCGCAAGCTGAATAATCAGCATTTCAAGCAGCCGCTCGGGACTGTCATAGGATGTTTTCATTTTATAATCCGTATCCGCAATCAGCGCGCACGCGCCGGCACAAAAGGATTTATCCATCCGGCGCGATGAATCCAGCAGCTTCCTGGCGGGGTATTCCTTCAAACCATAAAGGCTTTGCAGTTCCTGCATGCCCTTTCCCCGCTCCTGCAGAGTTTTTGCCGCACCGATGCGGCGGAACTGACTGCCGATCGCACCTAAAATTATCAGCGGCGCCTGCTGCATTTTTAAAAGCTTTTGCAGGCTCAGAATTGCCTTCTCATAGCTGCCTGCGGCAATGCAGTCTGTCATCTGAAAAACGGCAGCATCCAGCACCGGCTCTGTGACAGCATCAATATCCGATTTTTTGATTTCGTCAGCTCCGGAATAGGCGCATATCTTCTCAATTTCCCCGTTCAGAGCCGTCATTGTGCCGCCGGTAATGTCAATCAGGTAAACGCAAAGATCATTTGCGATTTTCTTCCCCTTTGCCGCAAAGTGCCTTGATGTCCAGGAAACCAGATCCTGCTGCCCCTGCTTCTGAAATTCAACCACGCATGCGTTTTTCTCAATTGCGTCCCACAGCTTTTTTTGCCTTTTATCCGGCTTCCATGAGACGGTCAGATAAGTAAAAATAACCGTGCAATACTCCGGAATGTCTGAAAGCAGCGCTGCGGCTGTTTCCCGCTCACCCTCGCTCAGCTTAAATAAATCAATGTCATCTGCCTGCACCAGGGTAT
>CAVIFH010000057.1:0-9462 GCA_963641615.1 bacterium
GCCCTTATCGGTACGTCCCCAGCCATTGCTGGTCTCCAGAACGCTGATCCGATCGCCGTAGCTGTAGGAGCCGACCCGGTCGCCGGTCTGGCTTGCAGAGCTGCGGATGTTCAGCTCACTGGCGGTAACAACGCCGTATTTTCCGCTGGTGGTTGTTGTAGTGCTGCTCTTGCCCGTGATGCTGTCTACTGTCGCAGTCGTCGGATCTGTGGCGGTTGTTTCATTCACGGAGGTGGTGGCGTCTGTTTCAGATGTGCTCGTGCTGCCGGGAGTAGAGCTCCCGCCGGAAGTCAGCGTAACATTGCTCAGGTCCAGCATGGCAGTCGTTACCCAGCCCTGGACATCCAGCGAAATGGAGTTGACGTAGGCCCAGCCTACAGTGCCGATGGTCTCCAGACGGATAACCTCCAGCTCATCTCCTGCGTCAAGCGCCGTGATTACACGGGCGCCTGTGCTGGGAGTCTGACGCATATTAATCTGCTCTTTTACGATGGCCACATTCTCCTTTGAGGCAGTGGTGGGAGCTTCCGTAGGCGCCTCGGTAGGTGCCTCAGTAGGTGCTTCGGTAACGACGGTGGCCTCCGTCACTTCTTCGGTGGCCTCTGTCTCGTCGCCTGAGGATGGAAGCAAAGAACAGCCGCTGAGCGCAGCGATTATAAAAGCAGCTACAAGAATCAAACTGATGCGCCGCAGGGAAGGGGATTGTTTTGTGAAGGGGTAATTCATAAGTTTACCTCCCTTTCTGATGAATTCGCAGTCACATTATATCGGATTGCAACATAAATTGTCAATAGGATAAGGCTTAATTTATCTTTAATGACAACCAATGACAATCATCAATTGCCAAATAAATGCGAAAAGCGGAAAAAATTTACCCTGAAAGGTCCGGGCGGCAGCTGCCGCAGGGGTGATAGCCCTGAGCGATCAGCTCTTCCAGCGTGTCGCTGGAATTCAGACGATTTTCATCCTTTATCTTGCCTGCACCGGAGCAATAGGGGAGATGGATGGCTTTTGAGCGCAGATTGATTACATAGGCGTAGTCAAGAGAGACGGTTTGCAGGGTGGATGCCCTGCGGTAAGGGAAAATATCCTCGCTGGATACATTCTTTTCGGCAGTAAAGAACACATTCTGCCCGTCGGATGTGAGTCGGATCTCTCCCTGCAGGTCTCCGCGATACACGCCTGTGCAGTTTTCGTCCAGCAGGCGAAGAAAGGCTTCCTCCGGAGCATCCGACGACAGAAGAACCGCAAAATCCGGGGCAATTTTCTGCAGCAATGTCTCATCCGGTGTACTGCCGCGCAGCACAAGCACTGTGGCGGCGGTATCCGGCGGCGCGGCATCTTCCTCCACAATTAAAACGGAGATATCACCGAAGGAAATCTTTACGGCAGAGGGAAGCTGTTGGGCCTGAATGCCGTCAGGGGGGTTCTCTGTCAGGGACTCCATCGGGACAGAGGCTTCGTTATAGGTTACGGTGATATTGGACCCGGAAAACAGGATAGAAAATTCCGCGTCACTGGCCGGAAGCACCTCAGCCTCATCCGATTGGGAGTACAGAAACACACCGACGCCGCCGGCCAGTATGATGGCAATGAGCGCGAAGCTCAGAAGCTTCTTCCGCATATTGTGTTCCTTACCTGTTTTCGCAAAATAAGCAGTGGGCGGTCAGCGGGCATTCCGCGCAGCGGGGATTTCGCGCGGTGCAGATCTCGCGTCCGAACAGCACCAGACGATGGCAGAAATCCGAGGATTCCTCCGGCGGGAGAATCTCCCGCAGCTGCCTTTCAACCTTTTCCGGTTCCTTCCCTGTGCTCAGTCCCAGACGCCCGCAAATTCGAATGCAGTGGGTGTCACACACCACACTGCCGGGGACGCCGTAAATGTCCCCCAGCAAGAGATTGGCTGTTTTTCTGCCCACACCGGGAATTTTCAGCAGCTGCTCCATGGTTCCGGGTACTTTCCCACCGTAGTCGGAGAGAAGCATCCGGCATGCCAGAACAATATCCCTCGCTTTGTGCTTGTAAAAGCCGCAGGGGCGCACCAGCTCTTCCACATCTGCTATGTCGGCCCCGGCCATTGCTTCCAAGGTCGGGTATGCGGCAAAAAGGGCGGGAGTGACCAGGTTTACGCGCGCGTCTGTGCACTGGGCGGAAAGACGCACGGAGATCATCAGCTCGTAATCCTTCCGGTAGTGCAGGGCGCAAAGGGCGGCGGGATATTTCTCTTTTAAAATGCCAATCACGGAGGCAGCCTTCTCCCGTACGGACTCCGGATGGGCGCGCAGATGGGAAGCATCAATCATGTTCGTCATCTGACCAACCTCTGGTGCAGCGTACGGCTTTCTTCCATCCCTTCAGCCGTGCGGCCCGCTCCTCTTCGGAAAGTGTCGGTGAAAAAATACGGTTTGTCTTTCGGATTGCCTTCAGATCCGCCTGACTTTTCCAGAAGCCTACGGTCAGGCCTGCCAGATACGCGGCGCCTGCTGCCGTGGTTTCCACGCATGCGGGGCGGTCTACCGGGGCGGCGTTAATGTCTGCCTGGGTCTGCATCAGGTAGTTGTTCGCTGCGGCTCCGCCGTCTGCCTTCAGTGATAAAAGCCGAATCCCTGCGTCCGCTTCCATAGCGGATATGACATCATGAATTTCATAGGTAATGGAGTCTAAAGTGGCACGGATGATGTGATTGCGATTGACTCCCCGGGTCAGCCCGACGATTGCGCCCCGGGCGTAGGCATCCCAGTAGGGGGCGCCAAGGCCTGTAAAGGCGGGCACAACATAGCAGCCGTTGGTGTCGCAGACACGCTTTGCCAGATATTCCGAGTCGGCAGCGGTTTCAATCAGGTGAAGCTCATCCCGCAGCCACTGTATGGCGGCACCGGCGACAAAGATGGAGCCCTCAAGAGCATAGCTGACCTCTCCGTTGATTCCCCAGGCAATGGTTGTAACCAGACCGTTGTCGGAGAGAATGGGCTTGTTCCCCGTATTCATCAGCAGGAAGGCGCCGGTGCCGTAGGTGCATTTGGAGTCACCGGGCAGGAAGCACGCCTGGCCGAACAGGGCAGCCTGCTGGTCTCCGGCAGCGCCTGCAATGGGAATCGGGGCCCCGAAGAACTGCGGCTCGGTCATGCCGTAAAAGCACCCGGAAGGCATCGGCGTCGGCAGGATGGAGCGCGGAATATCCAGCCAGGACAGAATATCCTCGTCCCACTGAAGGGTGGTTATATTGAAGAGCATGGTGCGGGAAGCGTTGGAGTAATCGGTGATGTGCACCTTGCCTCCCGTCAGTTTCCAGATCAGCCAGGTTTCGACTGTGCCGAAAAGCAGATCCCCGCTTTCGGCCAGTGCCCTTGCACCGGGGACATTTTCCAGGATCCAGTGTATTTTCGTGGCGGAGAAATAAGGGTCAATGACAAGCCCGGTTTTCTGACGGATCTGCTCTGTCAGCCCGCGCTTCTGAAGATCTTCACAGATGTCGGTTGTCCGCCTGCACTGCCAGACAATGGCGTTGCAGATGGGCTGGCCGGTGCGCCGATCCCATAAAATAGTGGTTTCACGCTGGTTCGTAATGCCGATGGCGGCAATATCTCCCGCTTCGGCGCCAATGTTTGAAAGGGCCTGCCGAGCTACGGCAAGCTGCGTTTCGAATATCTCGTCCGCGTCATGCTCGACCCAGCCGGGGCGGGGGAAAAACTGGGTAAATTCCTTCTGCGCCACAGAGCAAATTTCACCGCTGCGGTCGAAAAGGATGCAGCGGTTCGATGTTGTGCCGGAGTCAAGCGCCATAATATATTTCGGCATTGAGGATTCCTCCGTTATTGAATATGGGCGTGATTATTGATATGGTCCTGGCAGTAGCAGTAGTACCCCCTGCATTTTGAGCAGTAGCGAAACTCCAGCTCCGGATTTGATACATCCGTCCTGCCGCATACGGTGCACTTGTGATTATAATTCTGCTTTGGCGCCTGCTCGTTCTGTGTGACGTGAAAGTGAATGACCTTGGGGGGCTCCTGCGCCTTTTTGCCGAAGAGCCTGCGCAGTTTCTGACGGAAGGACATGGGGAACAGATTCAGAACCTCCGAGCCGAAAAACAGGAAGTAATTTGCGAGAGCAATCAGCGGGAAAAGATTCTGAGGGAAGGAGGACTGCACCATCCCCAGCAGCACCAGGATCAGATCAAGGAGCGCCAGCATCCACGCCTTTATGGGGATAATCATCATGAACAGGAACTGTGCATCCGGGAACATGGTGGAGTAGGCAAGCAGCAGGCTGAGGTTCAGATAGTAAACATCGGCCCTGCAGTTGGAGAAAAACATGCAGTAGATATCCATCATGACAACGCCGGAGAGATAAAACAGATTAAATTTCAGGGTGCCCCATCTGCGCTCAATGACCGTACCCAGAGAGTAATAGCACAGCAGGCTGATGGCAACCAGAAGAATGCTCATTCCGCCGCCGATCCCGGAGTTCATCGTCAGCGGGTAGGTAAACAGCCGCCAAATCTGGCCGGACAGAATTCTGCTGCGGTCGAAAATCAGAAATGAGTAGAGCACGCTGTTCTGAGCAAAGACGCTCAGCAGATATACAATCGCGTTGCCGATGCAGATGTACAGCATCAGATTCGGAATTCCCTTCCCGGAATTCCTCATGCAGAAGAGCTCAAATTTTTTACGAAGATTTTTCAAATATCTCAACTCCCGGGGGAATCTGCCGCACTGTAAAATTTTTGCCTGACGGAGAATCCCTGACTCATACAGCACATTTTATCAATAATTTTGCGGGATGTCTATACAGATTTTGTGAACAAAAAGGCACAGGGCAATGCGGAAATCCGGAGCACTGCCAAAAAAATCACGGTGGAAGCTTTCAGGGCCTCCACCGTAAATCTTTGGGAATGTAAAATCAGCGATGGCTGCCCATGAAGAACAGCGCCAGAGTCCCCGGGCCGGAGTGAGAGCCGATCACGGCGCCGGTGTAGTTGATATAGACATTCTTTACACCATACTGCTCCCGGACGAGCCTCTCCAGATATTTCGCGTCGTCAATGCAGTCCCCGTGGCAGATGAATACGGTGCTGTTGTCGTAGCCGGCACCCAGCTCTCCCATTTTATCCGCGATTGCCTGAATGGAGGCTTTCCGGCCTCTGGCTTTGCTCATGTTGATCAGGTGACCTTCATCATCCGTATGGAGAACCGGCTTGATGCTGAGCATTGTGCCGAGGAGAGCAGTTGCGGCGCTTACCCGGCCGCCCCGCTTGAGGTACATCAGGTCGTCGACGGTGAACCAGTGGCAGATGTGCAGCTTGTTTTCTTCCACCCAGCGATAGAGCTCCTCCAGCGAAAGCCCCTCGTCTCTTTTTTTGCAGGCGTACCATACCAGCAGCCCTTCTCCAAGGCTTGCACTCAGGGTGTCGCATACCAGCACCTTCCGGTCGGGGAATTGTTCCGTCAGATCCTGGGCTGCGATGACAGCAGAGCGATAGGTGGTGGAGAGCCCGGAGGAGAAGGCCATGATGAGGGCATCCTTTCCCTGCTCCAGGGTGGGACGGACCACTTCAACCCACTCCTCCGGATTGATGGCAGAGGTAGTCGCCACCTCACCATTTCGAAGCCCTGCGTAAACCTCCTGGATGCTGTCGTCACTGCGGTCACGGGCAGTTTTTCCCCGGAAGTTAATGATAAGGGGCTGAACGATCAATCCAAGCTCTGAATAAGACTCCGGACGAAAATCGCACGTGGAGTCGGTAATAATCTGATAAGAGGACATAGAAGTCACCGTGCCTTTCTGTATTTTTTGCGCTGACGATGCTGACAGTATATCTTTTGGAGGCAGAAAAGTCATCCTACTTACCGGAGAGTCTGCACTCCCGGGGGGAGAAATCATTCCACCGGGCATTCCACCCTCAGATCCATCCTGCATCCTCGTGCTCTGCCTTCCGCTGCCGCGTCAGCAGGGCGGCAACAGCTTCCTTTGCATTCACATTTTCATACAGCACCTCATATGCCGCGTGAATGATCGGCATATCCACATGCTGCTTCCGGCAGAGCTCCCAGGCGGATTTCGCCGCGTAGTACCCTTCCACGACAGCGCCAACCTTTTCCATGGCCTCTGCGGGCGTATATCCCTGCCCGATCAGCATACCGGCGCGGTTGTTGCGGGAGTGGACGGAGGTGCAGGTGACGATCAGGTCGCCTACGCCGGAAAGCCCGGCGAGGGTATCCTTCTGGGCGCCGAGGGAAACGCCGAGGCGGGCGATTTCTGTCAGGCCTCGCGTCATCAGCATTGCTTTTGCATTGTCGCCGAGCCCCAAACCGGCCGCAACGCCGGAGCAGAGGGCAATTACGTTTTTCAGGGCGCCGCCAAGCTCCGCACCGATGATATCCGGACTCGTGTATACGCGGAAGGTGTCGGACATGAATGCGTCCTGCACAAGCTCCGCATTCTGCCGGTCCGGACAGGCAGCCAGGCAGCCTGCGGGAAGACCGATGCCCACCTCCTCTGCGTGGCACGGGCCGGTCAGAGCCGCAATTTTATCCTTCCCGGTCTCCAGGGCGACGACCTGGCTCATGCGCAGAAGCGTGCCCTCTTCGATGCCCTTGGCAACGGACACCAGGACGCTTTCGCTGTCGATATACGGCGCGACCGTCCTGCAGACGGAGCGCAGGGAAAAGGAGGGGGATGCAATTACCACGATCTGACAGCCGCGGGCGCAGCCCGGGTCGGATGAAACCCGGAGGGACTCCGGCAGATGCACCTGGGGAAGCCGGAAATTGACGCGGCTCTCCCGTATTTCCGTTGCCCGCCCTTCATTTCTGCACCAGAGTGTGGTATCATGTCCGTTTTTGCACAGGAGCGTCGCCAGAGCCGTGCCCCATGCGCCGGAACCGATGACTGCTGCTTTCATTGACGACTTTTCCCCTTTTTAAAGAAATCCGTTTTGCGTTCGGCCTTGTGAATTAGCCGTTTGATATTTTCGTGATGCATTCCGATTGCAATGGCGGACATGATGCCGCATCCCGCAACGGCCCAGATATGGTCATGATGCCACAGGGCAAAGCTGACAAAAAGCGCCGCGGCGCCGATGATGGAGCCAAGGGAGACATAGCGCGTCAGAATGTAGACAATAAGGAAGGCGGCCAGAGCCACAAGCCCGACGCGGTAGTCCATCGTGAGGGCGCTTGCAAGCCCGCACACAATTCCTTTGCCTCCGTGGAAGCCCAGCAGGGCAGGGAAGTCATGCCCCAGTCCTACGGCTACGGCGGCAAGGGCGGCCCCCTCCAGCCCATAACCATAGGGGCTGAAGAGCCAGCGCCCCAGCGCGCAGGCAGCAAAGGCTTTTAAGGCGTCAATCGCAAAGACAGGCAGCCCGGACAGCGCGCCATAGCTCCTGCAGAAATTTGTAAAACCGGCATTGCCGCTTCCGTGGCGGCGTACATCATCATGGGCGAAAATCCTGGACAGAATAATTGCCCCGTTCAGATTGCCCAGCAGATAGCCTGCCAGTACAATGATTGCAGCCCGGATGAGCATATCCTACTGTTCCTCCTTATCGCCTTTCTGGCGGATGGTAATACGAACCGGCGTGCCCTGCAGGCCGAAAACCTCACGGATCTGGTTCTCAAGATAGCGCTGGTAGGAGAAGTGGAAGAGTCTTGCGTCATTGCAGAATATGATGAAATGGGGCGGCTTGGTGCTTGCCTGTGTCATGTAGTAGATCTTCAGGCGGCGGCCCTTATCAGTCGGCGGCTGTACCCGGGCAGTGGCATCGGCAAGGAGGCTGTTCAGCGCTCCGGTGGTGATGCGCCGGGTATTTTGCGCGTAGGTCTCCTGAATGACATCGTAAAGCTTCTCTACCCGCTGGCCGGTCAGGGCAGACAGAAATACCACCGGCGCGTACAGCATGTAGCTCAGCCCCTGCCGGATGTCGTTTTCCTTATCCCGCATGGTATTCGTCTCTTTGCTGTCTACCGCGTCCCACTTGTTTACGACGATGATGGCAGCCTTTCCGGCCTCATGCACGAGGCCCGCAATTTTGGTATCCTGCTCGGTTACGCCCTCGCTGGCGTCAATCAGGATCAGGCATACATCGGCCCGGTCAATGGCGCTGATGGAGCGCATGTTGGAATATTTTTCAATTGCGTCGTCGACCTTGCTCTTGCGCCGCATGCCGGCTGTATCAATAAAGCAGTATTTTCCGGTTTCGTTTTCAAAGTACGAGTCAATGGCGTCCCGGGTCGTGCCTGCCACATCCGAGACGATGACGCGCTCCTCTCCCAGAATCCGGTTGAGCAGGCTGGATTTACCCACATTCGGTTTGCCTACAATGGCGACCTTGATGATGCCGTCATCCTCTGCTTCATCGCCGCATTCCGGAATGTTGGCAACGACCCAGTCGAGCAGATCGCCGGTGCCATGGCCGTGAATCGCGGAGGTTTCAAAGAGATCGCCGATTCCCAGAGCGTAAAATTCGTATACATCCGGGTTCATCGGGCCAACGGAGTCGCATTTGTTGACGGCAAGGGCCACGGGCTTTCCGGATTTGCGGAGCATCGTGGCAACATCCGCGTCTGCTGCCGTGACACCGGAGCGGACATCGGCGACCATAATGATTGCGTCCGCCAGCTCAATGCCGATTTCTGCCTGTCGGCGCATAAACTTCAGCATATCATTGTCGGTGCCGGGCTCGATTCCGCCGGTATCTACCAGATTGAATACATGTCCGCACCATTCGCAGCTGCCGTAAATGCGGTCACGCGTAACGCCGGGGGTGTCCTCCACAATGGAGGTACGCTGCCCGGTCAGCTTATTAAACAACATGGATTTACCCACATTCGGTCTGCCCACAATGGCGACCAGAGGCTTTGCCATGTGCATCACATCCTTTCATTTTGCGTTATTATGCCATATTTTAGTCGGAAATGCAATGGACAAGCCCTGCTTTTCCGGGGCATAAAACGGAAAAAGAGGAAGACATAAAGCCTTCCTCTACGTTTTCCGTTTTTGCCTTAGTCAGCCTTCGCAGCCAGAACCTGACGGCCGTTGTATGTACCGCAGGATTTGCATGCTCTGTGAGGCATGACAGGCTCACCGCACTTGGGGCAAACCGAAACGCTGGGAGCAGAAAGCTTCCAGTTGGAGCCACGGCGCTTATCGCGACGAGCCTGGGACACTTTACACTTAGGGACAGCCATGGTGACACCTCCTTGGTAAAACTGCTTTTAAACAGCATAAAATATGGGATTACTACTCGAGAAACTGCTTTAAAGCAGCCCATCTTGGGTCAATTTCCTTTTCGCAGGTACACGGGCCTTCGTTTAAATTTTTGCCGCAGCGGGGACACAAGCCCTTGCAGTCTTCCCTGCACAGCAGCTTTGAATCCAAGTTCAGCACAAATACCGTCCGTACAATGTCGCTTAAGTCGGCACTGTCACCCACGAGGGGGAACACCCATTCATCCTCATCCTC
>CAVIFH010000058.1:0-9437 GCA_963641615.1 bacterium
CGCCTGAGCTTTGAGGCCGCCATGATGGAGCTGGGGGGAAATGTAATCGGCTTTTCTCAGGCAAGCTCCTCCTCCGCCTCCAAGGGTGAGAGCATGGCCGACACAGCCAAAATTCTCAGCTGCTATGCGGATATTATGGCCATCCGCCACCCGATGGCCGGCGCGCCCTATGTTGCCTCTCAAAACGCGACGGTGCCGGTGATCAATGCCGGTGACGGCATGCACAATCACCCGACGCAGACCCTTGCCGACCTGTTGACCATTTCCAGAGAACTGGGGCGCCTGAATGATTTAACCATCGGCTTCTGCGGCGACCTGAAGTACGGCCGCACCGTCCATTCCCTGATTGAAGCGATGAGCCGCTATGAGGGCATCAGGTTTGTGCTGATCTCCCCGGAGGAGCTGAAGCTGCCTGGATTTGTCCGATTCAACATTCTGGAAAAGCTGCACATTCCCTATGAGGAGGTCACATCCCTTGAGGAGGCACTTCCGAAGCTGGATGTGCTCTACATGACCCGGATTCAGCGGGAGCGCTTCGATGACCCCTGGCAGTACGAGCGGCTGAAGGACAGCTATGTGCTTACCTCTGAAAAAATGAAGCTTGCCAAGGAGAAAATGAGCGTTCTGCACCCGCTTCCCCGGGTAAATGAAATCAGCGTCGCGGTAGACGACGATCCCCGCGCCGCTTATTTCCGTCAGGCTCTTAACGGCAAATATATGCGCATGGCGCTGATTCTGATGCTTCTGGATGAGGCAAAGAAAAATCCGGTGCGGGAGCAGCCGGACCGCCGGAATCTGCGCTACGACCTTGTCTGCCACAATCCGAAATGCATCTCCGCCATAGAGCAGGAGCTGCCGCAGATATTCCGCACAACAGATAAAGATGCCGGGATCCACCGCTGCATCTACTGCGAACAGCGCGCAAACTGATCATACACACACGGCGGCCTCCGATCTGCAGCAGGGGTTTTCCCCATGCATCCGAAGGCCGCCAAATAAATCGCAGCACCGCCTGTACCGAAATAGATACCCGCAGGGAAAATTCTCCCCTGAGCCGCGGGCCTGCGTTTGGATCGTAATTGAATATGGGACTGTGAGGTCAAAGCAAAAGATAATTTTGCTTTTCTTCACAGTCCCTTTTGTTTGTAAATGTATACAATTTTAGGATACAATAAGGGGCGCGATACATGGAAAGGAAACGGAGTTACCGCCGGGATACATTTATCCCTGTATTTCTGAATCTGAGACGAGATTTGTCGAGGATGTTCTCTGCATGAGTTTCTTTTTTGTAAAAACCTTTCCCTCGCTGCTGGCTGCGTATTCCAATCTGCGGCGTGATTAAGGCGGCATCGGATTACTCCGCTGCCGCCTTCGCTCATTCTGGATTCTGTTGGTTCCCATTGGAAAATATAACCAGTATAATTTGCGTTTTCATCTGCGGCACGGTTCTGGCGCAGAAGGCAGGCCGTTTGAAGCCGTGCCGGTGAATTATTTCTGCACCCAATTTCCCGTCGCGAGGCAGTTGAGGTAGCTCTCTATGAATGGGTCCAGAGCGCCATCCATTACGGCGTTCACGTTGGACGTCTCGCACCCGGTGCGGGTATCCTTCACGAGGGTGTAGGGCATAAATACATAGTTGCGGATCTGGCTGCCCCACTCAATTTTCTGCTGAACGCCCTTGATATCGGAAATTTTATCCAGATGCTCCCGCTCCTTGATTTCAACGAGCTTGCTGCGCAGCATGCGAAGGCAGGTCTCCTTGTTCTGGAACTGGCTGCGCTCCGTCTGGCAGGAAACAACAATCCCCGTCGCCTTGTGAATCAGGCGAACGGCAGAGGAGGTTTTATTGATATGCTGTCCGCCGGCACCGGAGGAACGGTACACCTGCATTTCATAATCCTCCGGCCGAATCTCCACATCCTGGCTTTCGTCCTCGATATCCGGGACCACCTCTATTGCGGAAAACGACGTCTGCCTGCGGGCATTGGCGTCAAAGGGAGAAACACGCACCAGGCGGTGCACACCATTCTCGCCCTTCAGGAGTCCGTATGCGTTTTCGCCTTCGATCATGATATCCGCAGACTTCAGCCCCGCCTCGTCGCCTTCCAGATAGTCCAGAATTTTGTAGGTGAAGCCGTGGCGCTCTGCCCAGCGGGTATACATGCGATAAAGCATCTGGCACCAGTCCTGCGCCTCTGTCCCGCCGGCGCCGGAGTGGAAGCTCATCAGGGCATTATTCTTGTCGTAGTGCCCGGTGAGCAGCGTCTCAAGGCGGCATACCTCCATCTCTTCCGTTAAGGTTTCATAGCCTTTCTGAAGCTCCTCCAGCATGGAGTCATCGTCTTCCTCCGCTGCCATTTCGCAGATCGTCATCAGATCGTCCCATGTGGAAAGCATTTTTTCGTAGCGTTCGATTTTAGCCTCTGCCTGCCGTGTCTGCACTCCGATTTTCTGGCTCTTTTCCGGATTATCCCAGAAGCCCGGCGCCTCCTGCATAGCATGCAGGCGCTCCAGCTCATTGCGCACGCCCTCAATATTCAGTGAATCGGCCAATCCGTCCAACGCGGGACGGCAGTCATTCAATTTCTGCTTATACGTATCAAAAGCAATATTCATCCTGTTCTCTCACCTTTTTTGCACATTTCGGGTGTATTATAACTGAATTTCCCCCATGTGTAAAGGCCTGAATTTTCTTCCGCTCTACTTTTCATGCGCGTTTTTGTGAAGCAACCCGCCTCTGCGGCCACGGAAGCGGGGTTCTGCGGGGTTCTGCCGGCAATGGGCCGTGAAAAATAACTATTGTACATTCAGAGGGAATTTGATATAATGGCACATATTTTGAGTCTTATTCCCAGAGAACAGGGAGGAATTCCAAAAATGCACGATGAAAAGCACAGTTCAAAGCCTGTCCCCGCGCAGACAGAGGAGCCGGAAGGGCAGCTTGAGGGGCGCAACGCGCTGCAGGAGGCACTGAAGAGCGGACGCACCGTAGATAAGGTTTATATTGCCTCCGGCGAAATTGACCGTGCGCTGCAGCGTCTGGCTGCACAGGCAAAGGAAGCGGGGGCTGTGGTGGTGACAGTAGACCGCCGGAAGCTGGACGCCATGTCCTTCACCCACGCGCATCAGGGTGTAATTGCCCAGGCTGCCGCACACACATACTGCTCCATTGACGATATTCTGGAGGAAGCAGCCTCACGGGGTGAACCGCCTCTGATTGTCATCTGTGACGAGCTGTCCGACCCTCACAATCTGGGGGCGATTCTGCGCAGCGCCGAGTGCGCCGGTGCCCACGGCGTCATCATTCCGAAGCGGCGCAGCGTCGGCCTGACGGCAACAGCCGCGAAGGCATCTGCCGGCGCAATTGAATATATGAAGGTGGCGCGGGTAACCAATATCAACTCTGCCATCGCCGAATTAAAGGAGAAGGGCGTCTGGATTTTCGGCACTGCTGCTGAGGAGGCTGTTTCGATGCACAAAGCGGATCTGTCCGGCCCGGCAGCCATCGTAATCGGCAATGAAGGTGCTGGCATCAGCCCGCTGGTGCGGAAAAACTGCGACGTCATGGTGAGCATTCCCATGAGGGGGAAAATCAGCTCTCTGAATGCATCCGCAGCTGCCGCGATTTTGCTGTATGAGGCTCTGCGCCAGCGCCTGAAATAACCGGGAGAACAATATGGATAACGAAAACGAACTTGACTACAATCTCGACGAGATTATGCAGCAGCTGCGGGAGGCCTCGGCCCTCGAAAGTCCCGACCAGAGCGTACCGGATGCGCCGGCCGCGGAAGCTGTTTCCTTCGAAGAGACAACATACACGCAGCTGTTTGCGGAGGCAGCCTCTGACCCAGAGACGGACGCGGGCAGCGCCTTCTCCGCAGCTGCCGCGGAGGAAGCTGTTTCGGATGACACCGATCCTCTGCCGCAGATTCCCGCTGAGGCCTACGAGGAGAGCGAACCCGAAAATGCCGCACCGGAAGACGCCGATGTGCCTCTCGACAGTTCCGCTCCCGCGGACGAAGTGCCTCCCGAGCATCTGCCGCCGGAGGAGGAAGCGCCGGAGTCCCCTGCCCAGGAGCCGGAAGAAGCGCCTCAGGAGGAGGAACCCCCGAAGGCCATTCCGCTTTCCCGCAGCGAGCAGCTTCGTGAGCTGAAGCGCAAGCTTGTCGCCGGACCCGAAAAGCTGTATTACAAGCTCAGCGGCGAGGGCGTGGGAAAGCTTCAGATTGCAATGATTCTCAATTTCATCATTCTGATGCTGTGCTGCATTGCCGTCTTCCTGTATACAAAGGGAGCGGTTCCCGCCAGCCGCAACAAGCTGATGGTGTATACCCAGGTGCTTGCGATGATGGTCTCCGGTCTGCTTGGCATCGGCATCATCATGGACGGCATCGATGATCTGCTGCACCTGCACTATTCCCCGAATACCGCCCTTGCAGTCACCTTCTTTGCCTGCATGGCAGATGCGTGGTTCAGCCTGGATGAGCAAAGAGTGCCGTTCTGCTCCGCGTTTGTACTGGAAATGTCCCTGGCGATGCTGGCAAACTACCACCGCCGCACCACAGAGCTTGCCCAGCTCGATACAATGCGAAAGGCCACCGAGCTCACAAGCCTTGTCAAAGAGCCGAAATATTACGCCAACCGCCCCGCGATTCTCCGGGGTCAGGGAGACGTGGATGACTTCATGGACACCTACAGCCGCATTTCCACGCCTGAAATCGTCCAGCGGGTGTATGCGCTGATTGCTCTGCTTGCCTGTATCGGCATTGCGGTGCTTACGGGGATTCTCCACGGCGTCAGCATGGCTGTAAAAATTTTCTCCACTTCCCTGCTGGTTTCCCTGCCTGCCGGTTATTTTATCGCGCTGACCCGCCCGGCTTCCATACTGGAAAAACGCCTGCATATGGTGGGAGCAGTCCTCTGCGGATGGCAGGGCGTAAAGAAGCTCTGCGGTCGTGCGGTCGTTCCCCTGCGTGACAAGGATCTTTTCCCAAAGGGCTCTATCAAGCTCAATGGCATTAAGTTCTATTCCGACCGTCCGAATGCCGAGGTCTTTTCCTATGCCTCCTCTCTGATCATTGCCTCCGGCGGCGGGCTGGTTCCCCTTTTCCGCAGTCTGCTGAACAACCGCAATGCGGAGCAGTATCCGGTGGATGCCTTCCGCGACTACGGTCACGGCGGTATCGGGGGGGAAATCGACGGGGAGTCAGTTCTGGCCGGAAATCTGGAGTTTCTGCAGGAGATGGGCGTTGAGGTTCCCCAGGGTACCATGGTAAATCAGGCCGTGTACGTCGCCATAGATGGTGAGCTTGCCGCCGTGATTGCCATTTCCTACTCGAAAATGCGCTCCGCCGCCGCCGGAATTGTTTCCCTGTGCGGGTGCAGGAAGCTGAAGACGCTGCTGCTTGCCGGTGACTTTATGATGACGGACAAATTTATCCGTGAAAAATTCTCGATCCGCACCAAGCGTCTGATTCTCCCGACACCTGAGGAGCGAAGCGAGCTTGCCGCGATCTGCGCGGATCCGGAGGCAGATGTGCTGGCGCTGATTACCCGGGACGATTTGCTTTCCACCGCCTATGCGGTCACTGGTGCCATGGCCCTGCGCAGAACAAGCATCATTGCGACGGTCTTTAATCTCATCGGCGGCATTGGCGGCATTCTCACTATGCTTGCCCTTTCTTACCTGGGCTCTACAGAGCTTCTTACACCGGCGCGTATCCTGCTGTATCAGGTCGTATGGCTGATCCCAACGATCGCTGCCACAGAAGGAACGAGAATTGTATAATTAACATAATTAAGAGGTATCTTTTCCCATCTGCCTCTGTTTCCCGGAGGGTTTCCTGACTCCCTCCGGGGATTTTTATCGCCCAGAGGCATTCCAAACCGCCAAATCCGCCCGTTAGAAATTATGCATATTGCACAAGAACGCAATTGCCTGTATGATAAAATATACAATCTTTGCATTTTGACGAAAAAAGGCATTGTAATCATCTCCCTGTTCGTGTATAATGTCACTGTTCGAGTGTCTCTAAGGCACATCGCACCGAAAGGAGTTATGCATTAATGTACACAGTCAACGCGATTCGCAACGTCTGCCTGCTGGGTCACAGCGGAAGCGGCAAGACCGCTCTGGCAGAGAGTTTACTTTACATGACCGGTGCCATCGACCGTATCGGCAAGAACGCCGACGGAAACACCGTTAGTGATTATGACGCAGAGGAAATTCGCCGTCACGTTTCTATTTCCACATCTGTTATTCCCCTTGAATACAACAATGCGAAAATAAACCTGCTGGATACCCCCGGCGGCTTCGATTTTGCAGGTGCGGTTATGGAAGCCCTCCGCGCATCCGATGCGGCCATCTTGGTGCTTTCCGCAAAGGACGGCATCACCGTCGGATTCGAAAAGGCATGGAAATATTGCGAAGAGCGCAATATGCCCCGCTTTATCTATATCTCCAAGGTTGATGAGGATCACTCCGATTACAACGCAACCTTCAATGCCCTGCGTGAGCGCTACGGCAACAAGATTGCCCCGGTTATCGTGCCAATCTGGGATTCCTCCAAGCGCGTTACCGGCATCATTGATGTGCTGAACAAGCGTGCCTATGAAATGCAGAATCTCAAGAGAGTGGAAATTTCCCTGCCCGATGACAAGGTTTCCGTCGTTGAGGAATTCAACGATGCGCTGAAGGAAGCCGTTGCTGAGACAGACGAGGCGCTGATGGAGCGCTTCTTTGAAGGCGACAGCTTTACCTACCGTGAAATGATCACCGGCCTTCATCAGGGCGTCGCCGAGCTGAGTCTGTTCCCGGTTCTGTGCGGCTCCGGCACAACATGCCTGGGCTCCCTGATGCTGATGGACCAGATCATTGAGCTGCTGCCGAACCCTGTGGAAGGCAACTATCACAAGGCGACCACTGCTGACGGCAAGACAGAGGAATTTGTCGTATCCCCCGGCGGCGTCCCCGCAGCCTTTGTCTGGAAAACCGTTTCCGACCAGTTCGGCAAGTACTCCTTCATAAAGGTGCTTTCCGGTGAGATCACCTCCGATACGACCCTTGTAAACGCCCGTACCGGCGAAACAGAAAAGCTTGGCCGTCTCTACACCATGTGCGGCAAGAAGAACACCGAGGTAAAGGTGCTCTCCTGCGGCGATATCGGCGCCATCGGCAAGATGGACAAGGTAAAAACCGGCGATACCCTATGCGACCCCAGAAAGGTCGTCAGCCTGAAGCAGATTCCCTATGCGGAGCCCTGCTACTCCATGGCCATCGCGCCGAAGGTTCGCGGTCAGGAAGAAAAGGTCGGCACCGGCCTCAACCGTCTGAACGAGGAGGATCCGTCCTTCACCACCTATACCAACCCTGAGACCAAGCAGCTGATTGTGTCCGGTGCAGGCGACCAGCAGCTGGACGTCCTTGTTTCCAAGCTGAAATCCCGCTTTGGCGTAGATGCCGTACTCAGTCCCGCGAAGGTTGCATACCGCGAGCGCATTAAGAAAAAGGTAGAGGCCCACGGCCGTCACAAGAAGCAGACCGGCGGCTCCGGACAGTTCGGCGATGTGTGGATCCGCTTCGAGCCCCAGGACGAGCAGGACGATATGATTTTCGCGGAAGAGGTCTTCGGCGGCTCCGTGCCGAGAAACTTCTACCCTGCCGTAGAAAAAGGCATTCAGGAAGCTGTCCAGAAGGGTCCCCTTGCGGGCTACCCGATGGTCGGATTGAAGGCTGTGCTGTATGACGGCTCCTATCACCCCGTCGACTCCAACGAAATGGCATTCAAACTGGCAGCTATCCTTGCATTTAAGGAAGCCATGCCGAACGCCATGCCCACACTGCTTGAGCCCATCGGTTCTCTGAAGGTCACCATTCCCGACAGCTATATGGGCGATGTCATCGGCGATCTGAACAAGCGCCGGGGCCGCGTGATGGGAATGAACCCCGCAGGGGGCGGAGATACCATTGTGGAAGCTGAGGTTCCCATGGCTGAAATGGGAAGCTACGCCATTGACCTTCGTGCCATGACGCAGGCCCGCGGATCCTTCAGCCTGAAGTTTGACCGCTATGAAGAGGTTCCCAAGGCAAATCAGGCAAAGATCATTGCCGACGCCAAGGCAAACGAGGAATAATATCTGATAAACACCGCATGGTCGGCTCTATGGTCGGCTGTGCGGTGCTCTCTCTACTGGCTATTTTGTGCTGCGGACTGCGCAAAATTAAAACTTTTTTAAAGTGTACATTTAAGTGTCTTGCATTTTCCTGCAAAAATATGCAAAATACCATAAAAATTCCGTGTTTTCATAACATTTTTGCAAGGTTCATTCAACCACTTTCAACCCATTTCCGGTGATATTCGTATAAATTGATATAACTTAGCTGGCAACGTGTGTAAGATCGTGTGTAAGTTTTTTCCCTGGTTTACTCATTTATGGCACGTAAAAAGTCCTGCCTGGTCTGCTCATAACTGGAATGAACGTATATGTTCAGCGTGGTTTGTACGTCACTGTGTCCAGCAAAATTTTGTAAACTTTTTGGCTTCATTCCATTGCTGGCAAGATTTGTTAGTGCGGTGTGCCGTAATACGTGCGGTGTAATGTTCGGCAATTGAACGGCATGGGTATTGTTGTACGCCTTCAAAATGCTGTGCATTATACGCTCAAATGTATTTCTCTGTTGCGGTTTGCCGTCTCTGCCAAAAAATAAGAATCCCGTACACCCGTCAACCATCGGTTCTGCGTCTGGTGCTTTCCTGTTCTCCAAAACATCAGCAAATGCCATGTACACGGACGCTGACATTGGAAGGTCACGAATACCGCTTTCTGTCTTTGGAGGTGCGATATACCTTCCGACACCATCGTTGTACAGCAATTGTTTGGTCACATGAATGCACCTGTTTGCCATGTCAACGCTATCAATCGTCAACCCGCACATTTCAGATACACGCATACCTGTACCCAGCAAAATCACAAGCTGGTTGTAGCAACCCCGCCACTTGCTATTCTTTACAAATTCCAGATAATCCGAAACCTGTTTCGCCGAAAGAGCACAACGGTTTTCCTTGTCATTTGGAATAACCTCCGACACAGAAAATGAAAATGGATTTCTGTACAGCGCACCATCATTTACTGCCATTTTGAAAGCTGGCTGCAGTATGGCGTGGAGGCTCTTAATTGAATTGCATTTATAGCCTTCCCGGCTTAACGACAGGAAGAATGCTTTTGCATCAGAGTTCTTCACGTCCCGAATTTTGCATTTGGAAAATTCCTGCTTTTCCAATTTCCGGAGAAGTGACTCATACGTGTTCTGTGTGCTGATACTGATATTCGTATGGAGTGACAGATATTTCTTTGCAAGACCGTAAACCGTTTCTCCACCCGCTGCATAGTTGATTCCATCTAATATAGCCTTCTGGATTTCCGATTCCTTTTCCCTC
>CAVIFH010000059.1:0-9387 GCA_963641615.1 bacterium
ATCACACTCCGTATAGGTGACCGTAGCCTCCACGTCTGCACTGCCCATTGTTCCGGAGACAGATGTCTGATCGGCGGCGTACCCCGGAATTGCCGGAGATGCCACATCATATTCTGTGCCATACGTCACCGTTTCGGCATAATCCTCTGCCGCGGTTTTTCCGTCTGCATATACATAGTGGATGAGGATATCATAATTTTCTGCTTCCCACTGTGCCGTCAGCGTAACGTCGTTGGACGGCATGGTAAAGCTGCCGGCCTTAATTGCCGCTGCACTGATCTGAGCGGATGTCCAACCGGTAAAACGATAGCCCTCCTTTGTCGGCACCGTGGACAAGATAGCCACAACACTGCCCACGTTCTTGCGATACCGAATTGCCGGTGACCAGCTGCCTCCGTCAAGATCGTAGTTTACATAATATCCCGCAACGTATTTGGCATAGAAATTGACGTTGCTCGTCACCTCATACGGGAAGGATACGACAGAGCCGGAGCGGGATGCGGAGGTATACCAGCCGTCAAGGGTGTAGAATACACCATCTACCGTCTTGGTGGCATCCAGGCCGCTGATGGCGCTGAAATTCGCCGGATCGGTCGTATTGTTGTCGGTGTCCGCGGCACGGTAGCTTGCCGCCGCCTTCCAGGTATAGCCCGTTTCACCCGCGTCACTGAGATAATAGGTGGCCGTATAAATACCATTAAGCTGGATCTCTACGGTGCAGTCCACGTGCTTATCCGGAGTGGTGCCATTGTTCTGGGAAATCTTATAAGGATGCAAAATGATTGCCGTTACATCGCTTTCGCTGATGGTAAGGCCAAACTGCGTGCTCAACGATGACTGATAAGCTTTAAAAATGGTACTCCAATGGGTGCTGGTGGATGGAACCACGCCGCCCTCATAGCCCTCGGGCCATGAAACGACGCGTCCGCTGATACCGAAGCAGTTTTTATCGTCCTTCCATTCCGAGGATGTCACGTTAACGGTACCGGTACCCAGCATATCACCCCAGCCGCTGGTATTGGAGGCAGGGTCCGCAGTGGGGCTGACCAGATAATAGAACTGTGCTTCATCCGTAGATGTCTCCGCATCTGTTGCGGCAACAGTATGGGTTGCGGTAAACACGCTGCCATCTGCTCCGGTAACAGTCACCGTAATATCTACGTTTCCCGTTGCAATGGCAGAAATATTGCCGCTTTGATCTACCGTTAAAATTTCTTCGTTGCTGCTTTCCCATACGGCAGACCGGACATCTCCGTCTTCCGGCTCCACCGTCAGGGTAAGCTGTGCAGAGGTAAACGCAGGCAGCGTATCCACGCCCGTAAGGCTGATGCCGGTAAGCGCAACAGCCTCTCTTGCCGTAATTGCGAGGGACGCAGACAAATTAGTATCGGTATCCGTTACAGTAACCGTGGCCGTCCCAGCAGAAAGTACATTTACCATGCCGTTTTCACTCACGGTAAGGACACTTTCATCACTGGATGTCCATACGAAGGTGCCGGATGCACCGGCCGGCGTCACAGTCGGTACCAGCTGAAACACTGCGCCTGCAAATGTTTCGCCCTGGTCGGCAAGCTCCATTGCCGTAATCGTCACAGCGTTAACCGTGACCGTAACCTCTTCCGTTGCAGTCGAATGACTGTTGTGGTTTCTGGAACTGCTGCAATAGGTATGGGTGATGGTGGCGGTACCGGCACTGACACCGGTAATGGTGCAGGTGGACGTTCCGGAGCTTTGGGTGTACGTGACCGCAGCAATTGACGCATCACTGCTCACCCACGTCTGCGCATAGGTGCAGGAGGAACGCGCATTGCTGCCGGTGACAGTCGCGGTCTTTCCCACATCAACCGTTACAGCGCTCGACGACAGGCTGGCCGTATCAATGGAAGGATCATCCGCCGACAATGCGGCTTCATCCTCGAGCGGGTCGTTTTCGATGCTGTCTGCCGCATCGGTCGGCTGCACCGTCTCAGCAGGTGCACTTTCCTCCGTTGGTTCTGTCGCCTCTGCAGGCTCTGACGCTTCCGTTGGATTCGCCGCTTCAGATGGCTCTTCTGTTTCTGTCGGCTCTGTCTCGTTGACTGCTTCCGTCGGCTCTGTTTCTTCGGTGGCCTCGGTCTCCTCAGCTGCTTCCGTCGTCTCGGCAGCTTCTGCCGGAACTACTGCCACGAACCACCGATAGCTGACACCATCGATGGTATAAATCACAGCGGCATTTCCCTCAGCCAATCCGGTAACGCTTGCGCTGTCCGTCTGAATTCCGCCGGATTTCTTTATTGAGAGAGAGACCGCGTCGTAATTCGAGTTGGTCCATTCACCGCCGTTCCCTGCCGCCGCATTCAGCTCCGCAGTCTCGCCGACAGTGATTTTGCGGTAAAGCTCAGGCGGCTCTTCCGTCTGCGGCTCACTCTCCAAAGGCAGTTCCTCCGTCGGCTCCGTCGCGTCCGCAGCAGATTCCTCCGCTTCGTCAGGCTGCGCCGGCTCCGTTTCCTGCTCCGCGGCAGGTTCTGTCTCCGGCTGGGTCTCCTCCGCCTCAGGCAGAGTTTCCGCTTCCGGTTGGGTCTCCTCCGCCTCAGGCAGAGTTTCCGCTTCCGGTTGGGTCTCTTCCGCCGGCGGTGTATCGCTCTGTGTCTGCTGCGCAGGTTCTGTCGATGCAGGTGCCTCAGTCTGCACATCCGCAGACTGCTCCTCATACTCATCGGCGTAGGTCTGCATGGTGAATGTGCCCGTCGGGCACATGGATGCCAGCAGGCACAGCGTCAGCAAGCCGGCGATCACTCTCTTCATCATAAATCTGCCTCCTTTATACTCAGCCGTACATAATTGACGGCACTTTCACGGTCCCAATGCATTCAAATTGAGGTACTCCAGCGGCCCGCAACCAATGTTTTCCGTGGCTATTCGCATTTTTGGGTCTGGCCTGTAGAAAAAATCAGTTGCGTTCTGTTAGAGGTTATTATTTTACTCAGTTTCAGTCAAAACGCAAGTATTTTTTTCAGTATCTCCTGCCAACCTGAAAATTCGGCAAAATACCTGCTGTCCCATTGAAATGGAATCCGGGGCATGATATGATAGGGGCGTTCGTGTTCAGAATGAAGGAGGACTTTGGATGACATTAAGTACCAGAGATGCCTGCTCACGTGTGCTGAGGCTGCTTCTTGCAATTCTTACACTGCTTGCGGCGGCAGCACTGATCTGGCAGTGCGCAGACATCTACCGTGTGGGAACAGTGCCGGAGAATTTGACGCAGTCCGGCGTGCGCATACATGACATTTACAGCAATCAAATCGTGTCGGAACGATTCGAACGCATTGCATGGGTGGTATGGCTGTGGCTGGCGGCACTGATTGCCGCGGTTATTTTCAGGGCACCGGCAGCCCGGAGTAAAGGCGTTATTTCAGTGGAAAGCCGCTATTTTCTGGCTGTCAGCCGCGTCGACAAAAATGCGCAGATGCTTAAGGAAGAACGGAAACGGCGGGGCATGCAGATAATTTGCCTGGCGGCCTGTGCATTCTGCGTCGGATTTATACTTAGATATCTGCTTGCCCCAACAAGCTTTGACTCCCGTGATCTGGAGGATGTAATAGGAAGGCTGATGTGCAATACTGCACCCTGGGCGGTATTGATTCTTGCCATATTGATGGCAGAAGCTGTGCTTCGCGAAAAAAGCCTGCTTCGCGAAATTGCTCTTGCCAAAACTGCTCCCAAGCTGGAGCAGCAAAAGGCCAACATGAAAAAGCCAATGAGTATCGCTGCTGCACGGATAATTCTGGCAGCTCTTTCGATTCTTCTGATTACGGCAGGCGTGTTCAACGGCGGCATGCGGGATGTCCTGGTAAAAGCCGTAAATATTTGCACGGAGTGTATCGGCCTTGGTTAAAAAAATAAGCACCTGGTGGAGTGCCCATAAGCCCACCAAGCGTCGACTGATTCAGGTATATGCGGCGCTTCTGTACAACGCGCACCTCAAGGGCTTCTTAGAGGGCGAAATTTATACCGGTTCGATCAAAAATATCTGTGTGCCCGGATTCAACTGCTACTCCTGCCCGGGCGCAATCGGCGCATGTCCCCTCGGCGCGCTGCAGAATGCCCTCGCATCGACGGGCAACCGTGCGCCATGGTATGTATTCGGGATTATCATGCTGTATGGGCTGATGCTTGGCCGCACCATTTGCGGCTGGATCTGTCCGCTGGGGCTGATTCAGGAGCTGTTTTATAAAATTCCCGTTCCAAAGCTGAAAAAAAGCAAATTCACCTGGGCATTTACATGGCTGAAATACATTATTCTGGCAATTTTTGTAATTGCTGTTCCCCTTGCGTATGCCCAGCAGCGTTTTCCGGTTCCCGGTTTCTGTAAATACATTTGTCCGGCCGGCACACTGGAAGGTGCGATTGGGCTGCTGTCCAATCCGGCCAACAGCGATAAATTCTCCATGCTGGGAGTCCTCTTTACGCGCAAATTTATTATCATGGTTGCCATCTTTACCGCCTGCATATTCATTTATCGCGCATTCTGCCGCTTTTTCTGCCCATTAGGCGCAATTTATGGCCTGTTTGCCAAGGTCTCCATCCTTGGTGTAAAGGTAGATGCACCAAAATGCACCGGCTGCGGGCAATGCGTGGCACACTGCAAAATGGATATCCGTCATGTGGGTGACCATGAGTGCATTCACTGCGGTGCATGCATCGAAAAATGCCCCGCAAAAGCGATCTCTTTAAAATGCGGAAAAATCACGCTGCTTTCAAGCGCTTCAGCAGGCAGCGGTGCAGATGCGGAGGGGAAAGCAAAGGGCGCCTCACTTGCGCGCAGGATCGCCGTATGGGCGGTGATGCTTGTCCTGCTGGTCGGTGTAATATGTTATGTAAATAAGCCGAATGCAAGTGAACCGGTGGAAGAAATCGCAGAAGCGGAAACAACAGAAGCAGCGGAAGAAGCTTCTGAGCCGGAAAACAGTATTCCGACAGGCTGCGAGGTTGGCATGCGCTGTCCGGATTTCAGCGTTCCGCTGTACAGCGATGGCGGAACCTTCTGCGTATCGGATGCAATTGGGAAGCCTACCATAATTAACTTCTGGGCAACCTGGTGCACACCATGCGTTGCAGAGCTCCCGTATTTTCAGCAGCTGGCTGAGACCTATGGAGATCAGATTAATCTTGTTGCGATCCATTCGTCGCTGGTTACAGACGATGTGCAGACATTTCTGGATGCAGAAGGGCTGCATATTCCCTTCGGGCAGGACGATGAAGCGGGCAGCGTCATTGCATCTCTCGGCGGCTCTACCATGCTCCCGATGACGGTGATTCTGGATGCAAAGGGCGTCATCATCTATAACCAGGTAGGATCTGTTACCTATGAAAAGCTGGAGGAACTGGTTGCTCCCCTGCTGAGCGAATCGTGAACCGGGTCGGGTGCCGCGTGCACCCGATCTTTTTCTTTAACTGCTTTAACTGCTTTAACTGCTTTAACTGCTTTGTAAAATTAAGAAGAAATTCCGTTGCACACGCAGGCGTAAAATGCTATAATGACTCCGCATTTTTAATAATGAAAGGATGATCCAACTCATGAAAAAAGTATGTTCCGTAATTGCGCTGCTTCTGGCGCTGATTATGGCACTGCCCGGCGCCGCTCTTGCGGAAGCAGGCGATGAAACCACTGAAAAGGTCTATGCTATGGGAGACACTGTGGATGACTTCACCATCGCGCTCTCCGACGGAACAGAGGTTTCACTTTCGGGACTTCTGGAAACCCACAAGGCTGTAATGATCAACATCTGGGCAAGCTGGTGCAACCCCTGCCGTATGGAGTTCCCATATATGGAGGAGGCATACGCACAGGTCCAGGACGATCTGGCAATCATTGCGGTTTCCGTCGAGCCGACTGACACAGACGATGTAATCAATGCATTTAAGGAAGAACTTGGGCTGAGCATTCTCCCTATGGCTGCCGATACCGTCGGTCTGACTGACTGCTTTGCCTGTGAAGGCTATCCCACATCTATCATGATAGACCGTTATGGTGTGATTTGCTGGCAGGAAACCGGATCGATTACTTCCACGGATGTGTTTTTGCGCCTGTTTAACGCCTTCATTGGAGACGACTACACTCAGTCACTGGTCGACTTCGAAATTCCGAAGGTCAGCCCCACTGTAGATGCTCCCTCTGTTTCGGATGCCGCTTCCGCCTGCCTGGCTGAGGGCAGTGATATTGCTGTTTCCTTTGATACAGAGGACGAATACGCCTGGCCGTGGGTCGTAGCCGAGGATGGCCTCGCCTCTTCCAACACAGGTGTCGACGATTCTTATGCCAACGTAAACTTCACCGTAACCGCCGCCGATGGGGATGTATTCTGCTGCGATCTGAAGGTTTCCTGTGAAACCTACGATTTGCTGAAGATCAGCATTGACGGTGAACTGGCTAAGGTTATGACCGGTGAAAAGGACTGGACAAATTACGCCGCCGTTCTTTCTGCAGGGGATCACACAGTCTCCCTTTCCTTCGAAAAAGATATCTCCGAATCCGGAGAAGAGGATACCGCATGGGTGAAAAATGTCCGTGTGGCAACCGGCGAGGAAGCTGCTGCCTTAACTGCTGCAATGCCGGTCTATCCTCACGCAATTGAATCCGGTGTTGAAATAAACGCCGACACATCCGAAGCCCGCGAAATTGTATTTGAGTATGCAAGCGAAGATTCAGAGGAATACCTTGCAGGCTACATGGGCAAATTCTTCATTGCCGGGTCCGATGAAATGACCTTCAGCGTAAGCATTGGAGAAGAAATCAATCCGGAGTTTGCTGTCGTTTACAACAATTTTGACGGTACCGAGATAGCTCTTGCCGACGCGGAAATTGACGGAGATGCTTACGTTGTAAGCGGCAACGTCAGCGCCATGGACGTAGACGGCTTCTCCTACAATAATTTCTACGTCTATGAAAACTACTACGATTCCGACTCCGCATATGAGGTAATTACAACATTCCGTGACGAGCAGAATGTAAACGCTTTCGTGCAGGAGATGTGCGACGAAGAAGGCAATCCCATGATCCTCTCCTGGAAGTACGCAGACGGGACACTGCCCTCTACGGATGAAGTTGCAGCTGCGGGGGAAGATTCCGATTCCCTCGGTTACGCGAGCTACACACTGTATTTTGTTGATGAGGACGGCAATCCGGTAGAGGGTGTTATCGCAAACATCTGCGACGATACCTCCTGCCAGCCAATGACCTCCGATGAAAATGGTGTCGTTGAGTTCGTAAATGTTCCCTTTACATACCATATTCAGGTAATCAAGATTCCCAGCGGTTACACCTTTGATACTTCTGCGGAATATTACACCGATGCAGCAGGCGGAGAAATGACCTTCACGCTGACAAAGGAAGCACAATAAGCGCCCGCCGAAGAAAAATCAGTTTTAACGAAAACCTCATCCGGAGTAAGCCGTCGGCAGATGTCGGCGGCTTATTCTGAAGGGGACGAAAGAGAGGAAGAATACTGTGAAAAAACAAATTGCACTGCTTCTGGTGCTGCTCCTGACAGTTTTAATTCTGCCCGGGGCCGCTGCGGAAGAAACAGCCGCATTGCCGTCCGTCGGCGATCAGGTTGAAGGCTTTACCGTAACAAGTGTCAGCCGTTTTGAGCTGCTCGGCGCGGATGTTGTCATGTTCGAGCACGACAAAACAGGCGCACAGGTAATGTACATTGCCAATGAGGACACCAATCGCACATTCGAAATTACTTTCCGCACGCCTGCCGAAAATGAAACAGGCGTTCCGCATGTTTTCGAGCACTCCACACTGGATGGTTCGGAAAAATACCCCTCCAAGGAGCTGTTCTTTAACCTTTCCTACCAGACCTACAATACGTACATGAATGCCGGGACCTACAGCATCATGACTACCTACCCTGTTGCTTCTCTTTCTGAAGAACAGCTGCTGAAATACGCAGACTATTATACGGACAGCTGCTTTCATCCCCTCATCTACACGGATTCCTCAATTTTTGACGAAGAATGCTGGCGCTACGCGCTCTCTGATGCCGATGGCGAGCTGACCATTGAGGGCACCGTTTACAGCGAAATGCGCGGAGCCTACAGCCTGGACAGCGCTTCTTCGTTCAATTTTCTGAAAACGCTCTTCCCTGGGAGCACCATCGGGAACTGCTTCGGCGGAAACCCGAAATACATCCCTGAGATGACCAACGAAGACCTGATTGCCTACCATCAGGAATATTATCATCCCTCCAACTCCCTGACGTGTCTCTACGGCAGCTTTGAGGATTACAGCGCCTTTTTGAAGCTGCTGGACGGCTATTTCTCCGATTATGAGAAGGAAACCATCACCATCGAAGATGCCGGATACACGCCTCTGACATCCTCTGTGGTGGAAACCTATGCCTATGGTGTTGAGGCAGGCAGTGACACGGAAAACGGCTCAACCATCTACTACGGCATGATCATAGAGGACGCAGCCGATGAGGAGATCGATCAGCTGGACCTGCTGACCGTCCTGCTGTCGGATGACAGCTCTGTGCTGGTTCAGAATATGAAGGAAGCCCTTCCGACTGCCGATGTAAGCTGCTACATGGAAATCGCCGGTCCGGAACCGGCTATGGTATTCTGCAGCGGCGGCTTAAATGCTGAGGATGCGGATCTGTTCCGCGAAACAGTCGATAAATCTCTCGCAGAAGTTGCAGAAAACGGCTTTGATTCCGAAGCCGTTGACGCCATTATCGCCGCGCTGCGCCTGGATGTTCTTTTAACCGGCGAAAGCAGCAGCATTGGCACCGACACGATCCCGAATATTGCCTATTACTGGGCAGCAACCGGTGATGCGTTCGGCTATATGCACTACATTGATACGCTGGACCTGTTCGATGACTACGCCGCGGATGGTTCCTTCTGCACCGTTATTTCCAAATTCCTGCTTGAAAATTTGCGGTCCGCTCTGACTGTTACAGAACCGGTTGCCGGACTGAAAGAGACTGAGGACGCAGAGCTTGCGGAAAAGCTGGCCGCCGTTAAGGCCGAAATGACCGACGAGGAAATCAGTGCCCTGCTGGAAAAGTCCGCCGCCGAAGATGCGGAAGACGAGGAAAGTGAAAGCGCCGATACCGAAGCTCTTGTCAAGCAGCTGCAGGCAGTCACTGTGGCAAGCCTTCCGGAGGAAGCGCGTATCTATGACATAACGGATTCCACTGAAAACGGAATTCGCTACATTGAGGCAGAAGCAGATGCAGATGGTGTCGGGCAGGCATTGCTCCTGCTGGATGCATCCGGATTAGAGCAAAACCAGCTGCATTATTTCAAGCTTTACACTGACCTCTTGGGAGAACTGGATACCACAGCGCATACACGCGCACAGCTTTCCTCGCAGATAACGCGTTACCTGTACGA
>CAVIFH010000060.1:0-1794 GCA_963641615.1 bacterium
GCTGAGCTCCTTCCAGCTTGCTTGCAGGTTGTTCTCGATGGCGTTGTCAATGGCTGCGATGTGGTTTTTCATGGTGTTTTCCTCCTGTTTTCGGGCTCTGTGGCCCTTTTGTTGTGTACATATATCACTCTAAAAGCACATAATAGCAAGTCAATTCGGAGCAATAATCTACACAAATATCAGCGGGAAATAGTGTGTAATTTATCCTTCACCGGTCAGGATGAAATGCACATACGCAGTCTTTTCTTCTTCAATGAAGTTCACCAGCTCGTAGAAATCCATGTCATAGGCGATGCTCTGGACAGCATTCAGGTTAAACATATTCGTAAGGCCCGTATTGCGGACAGCCAAGATCTGCTCTCTGATTTTATCTGTCATCGTTATCCACCACCTTGCACGAATCCTCACCGTAGGCCACGGAAAGGCCGGAGCCGTTGTCCCAGCGGACCATGATGCTGCCAATATCGTCCACACCGAGGACAGTGCCTCGCGTGCCAATTGGCGGAGCCTGCACATCGTCCATATGGAGTAGCTCTACGCGGGTGCCGGGTTTATACCGCCTGCGGAGCCTTTCAACGATTTCTCTTCTTGGGAAGCCTGTCATGCCTGTTCACCGTCCTCTCCAGTCAAAATGGCGCGGATTTCTTCCTGCACCTGCGGATCTTGCAAGCGCTTTCTGACTTCCTCCACATCCACTGTTACCGTGTTTTCGGGCGTCGGCACTGGGTCGAGGCCGGGTGCGTATTCCTTCTTGTCGCCACTCTTGAAGGCGCTGGAGCCAGTCAGATTGCGGAGCAGAATTTTTCGCTCGTCCTTGTAGGCGTCTCCGATAAAGCCCAGCCGGAGGAGGAAGCAGCGGAAGGCGTACTTCTCATTGTCGGCTTCCTTTTCCTTAGCTGTGACTCGCTTGGCGTTGCGGGCCATCTCACCGAGGGCTGCAATAAAGTGGCTGTAGGCTTTGACTTCGTCGGCAGTAAGCTCACCGGAAAACCACGGGAAGCAAACCTTGTCATCCTCTTCGGTTATGGGTAGCTCATCAATGCCGAGGGCCTTGCAGATTAGGGTCCCTTTGGCATCCAGTAATTTGCGCAGGTTGCTGAGAGCACTGTCGGTGAACAGGCTGCGCGGCAGTTGAATTTCGAGGCCAGTTTCTTCGGCCTCAGGCTTTGCCTCAAATCCTTGCTCACCAAGAGCGTCAAGGACCTGTTCGACCTCTTCGCTATCGGTGTAGTCGCTGAAGCTCAAGGTGCCGTTTTTGTCGACCGTGTAGTCGCCAATCTGATAGGCCGCGCTGGGCATTCCCATATACTTGGCATCACATTCGAGAATCTTCGCGATGGTCTGTACAAGGCGCTTGCGGTCGGGTCCGGTTACATTGTAGTTGATGGTCATGATGTAAAACCTCCTTCAATTTGGTATGTATATACATCACTCTAAAGGCGCAAAATAGCAAGTAATTTTAAGACTGTAAATCTACCAAATTGTGTGGAGGATGACTGTGGATGATGCATCAATTTATTTAGCGCCTTCATCCGCATTGGCCACCTCTGCATAGGAGTATGTCAGACCGTCACGCTGAACGGAGACATTATCACTGCTGCCGACCTGCTCAATGTAGCGCTTTACAATGACATCGCAGTATTTTTCATCAAGCTCGATGGTGTAGCAGGAGCGATCAGACTGCTCACAGGCGATCAGTGTGCTGCCAGAGCCACCAAAGGGGTCCAACACCAGTGTATTGCTCATGGAGCTGTTCATAATAGGATAAGCCAGCAGTGCAATCGGCTTCATGGT
>CAVIFH010000060.1:2146-4173 GCA_963641615.1 bacterium
CTGCCTTGGTAGTTCACATTATAAGGTGGGTCCGTCACCACGAGGTTTGCCTTTTTGCCAGCCATAAGCAGGTCAAAGGTGTCTGCTTTGGTGCTGTCGCCACAGACGAGACGGTGCCTGCCGAGGGTCCACACATCACCGGCATGGGTGATGGCAGGCTGTTTTAGCTCAGCATCTACGTCAAAGTCGTCATCGTGGATTTTATCCTTGGTGCTTTCCTTAAACAGGTCATCAATTTCTGCCGGGTCAAAACCAGTGAGAGAAACATCAAAGTCGGCGCCCTGCAGGTCTGCAATCAAAAGGCCAAGTTTATCCTTATCCCATTCACCAGAAATCTTATTCAGTGCGATGTTGAGTGCTTTTTCCTTTTCCTCGGAAAGCTCCACTACCACGCATTCCACTTCGGTGATGCCCATATCCATGAGCACCTTCAGACGCTGATGGCCGCCAACGACACGGCCGGTGACCTTGTTCCAGATGACCGGCTCCACATAGCCAAATTGTTCAATGGAACGCTTCAGCTTTTCATATTCCGGGTCGCCAGGCTTCAGGTCTTTGCGGGGATTGTATTCCGCAGGCAGAAGCTCGGTGACATTTTTCTTTTCTATATTCATACGAGCCCCCATTCTGCGAACTTCTCAAATCCGCCTATTTTCGTGATAAACTGACGAGCAGTTTCCACAATGTCCTGATACGGGATGCCGTTAATGCTCTCATCGCCTATGGAGCAAGAGAAGCTCACCGGGCAGCCGTATTCCTGCGCTTTCAGCCAAGCGTAGATGTTGACGCTAACGTCTGCTTTGGAGAGGTCCTTGCCGTGAAGACCGCCGCCGGTTACGCCATCGCCCATATCCGAGCCGAGCTTGCGATTGGTAGCACCGGTATCCACATCTGTGCCGCCGGTCCAGTCGCCCAGCGGATTGACAATTGCTTCTGAAAACTGCGCTTTGATATGCTGTGTATCCGCATTGCTCTGGCAAATCGTCAGTTTCTCGTCTAAGACGAATTTACCGTCATACGGATAAGCAAGGTACATAGCTCTTGCCAAATGGGAGAGGGTGCGCTGTTCAGCGGTGACGGGCGTTCCTTTGAAAATGCCGTTGTCGCCGCAGCGGATGCAGCCCTCCTGATTTTTCGCAAGGTGGCTGTCCTGAGCAACCTCATGATAGTCCAGAACTACATTTTTACCGGCAATGCGCTTGACAGCGCTTTCAATATCTGTCACTGGTATATGTGTAGAGGTCTCAGCAATAACATGGCATATGCCGTGGCCGATAAGCACCTCCACAGCAATTTTCGGATCAGCTTCCAGCCCATAGGCAAGGTCGACGATAGCACCTGCAATACGGTCCGCAATTTTATCCGGATGCGAGGGATTTACTTTTTCAAACATAATCTTTATCCTTTCCGAGCTTGTAATAGTCGTTCCATCAGATTGTCCTGCGGAGAAGTGCCGCCATACTCGACGGAGCAGTTTTCACGGACGATCTGATTGATTTGATACCAGATCTGGTTGACCTGTTTCATATAGTCCCGGCTCATGGAAACATACGGACTTGCGATGGCGTTTCCTGTCGTCGGGTGACGGGCGAGGTATCCGGTGTCGGAGATGAATACCTCCACAGCAATCCACCGGGCCACGCTCATGGCATACTGCTCAATAAGCTGCGGAATGACCAGCTTTTCGCACCCGCGCTCCCGGAGCCAGTTCCAAGTTTCCTTGTAGATCTCCTCAGCGCAGAGTTTTTCGCCGCCCTTCTGGGACTGCTTCATGTAATCCTTCACCGGCGGCATTTCTGCGCCGACCAGTTCGTTAGGTGCCTCCAGCACCAGAGCACCGGCAGCCTTGCCTTCACTGATTTTGTCCGCGAGGGCTTTCTTCTTCGGTCCGGTACCGGGCCGTGGACCGCCTCGCATGGTTCCGTCTTTTGCCACGCTACCACCTCCTGTAAGTGTCAGGGGTTAATACCCCGTTTGAATAGCAATTTTTGCGTAAATGACCCCGGGCCGTTGCCCGGTTGAAAGGC
>CAVIFH010000060.1:4538-9302 GCA_963641615.1 bacterium
CGGTCGCCAAGCTCGTGATGGATTTTGTTGTGACAGCTCTGGCAGAGACTCATCAGGTTGTCTCTTGCGTGAGTGCCACCCTTGCTGATGGGAATGATATGATGAACTTCCTCTACAGGAGTTAGCCTGCCTTCATTGAGACACATCTCACAAAGAGGGTGCGCTGCAGCATAGCTGTCGCGGATACGCTTCCAAGCTCTGCCGTACTTCCTGTTAACGTCGGGACTTCGCTCATACTTATCATACTTGCGCCGCTCCTGCACACGGTGCTCCTCACAGTACCGTCCATCGGTGAGATTGGGACAGCCTGGGTATGCGCAGGGCTTCTTAGGACTTCTTGGCACATGCTCACCTCGCTTTCCGGAGATAAGAAAAGCCCACGAAGCGTGGTGCCTCGTGAGCCGTTCTCATTTTCTTTTCCCATTATAATCATATCATAACGGGCAGATGTCTTTCAGTGTCTTTTTGTGTCCTCTTCAGGAATTCTGCATTCTTCCAGTGCCCGGTTGTGGAGCTTATGAACATAGCGCAGCTCGTAGCCCATATCCACAGCAATCTTCTCCCATGACAGGTAGCAGAGGTACCGCTTTTCCAAAAGCGTTTGATGCTCCGGGTTGGCTACAGCCTTGATTACACCGGTGATTTCTGCTTTTAAATCTATGAGCTTTTCCATGTCGCCGCGAATTTCATCCTCCAAACCCACGATTTTGCAAATGGCGTCTGCCATGCGAGATGTGGACGGACTGGGATTATGCGGCATACCCGTCATAACGGCAGTACAGGAAGTGGCCAGAGAATTGAGCTCGTCAATTTGCTGAAGCTTTGATTTGATACGCATATCCAAATATCGCGCCTGCGACAGATAGGCTTTAGTAGTCATATTGCCGTTTCTCCTTCCGAAGTTTCTGTATCAGGAGGTCCGGGTCAAGACTGGTCAAAACCGAAAACCAATCAGAACGGAAGAAACGCTCAATTTCCTTGAGTTCCGATTCATTGTCCGTCAGACGGTAATCCTTCACTGCCTGCAGGATAATGGCATTCGCCAGATTTTCATATGGGTCCATATTCGCACCTCCAAGTTGTGATTTCTCGGATTGGCACGTATTTACTCTCATTGTCTTAGATGTGCAGGTCTGCTTTGACGGCATCAATTAGGGCGCTCTGGGATTTGTCCTTTGCCCGCAGCGCTTTCAATATACGCTCGTCAATAGTGCCCTTGGTAACGATGTGCTGCACCACAACCGTTTTGGCTGTCTGGCCCTGCCTCCACAGGCGGGCGTTGGTCTGCTGATATAACTCAAGAGACCATGTCAGCCCAAACCACACGAGGCAGGAGCCACCGCTTTGAAGATTGAGCCCGTGTCCGGCAGAAGCAGGATGGATAAGGCCCACAGGAAGCTGACCGGTATTCCAGCGCTTAATGCTGTCGGAGGTGTCCAACCGCGAGAATGGAACATGAAGCTTGTGGAGCCGTTCCTCAATGCGCTTCAGATCATGCTTGTACCAATAGGCCACCAGAACTGGTTTTCCACCGGCTGCTTCGATAATATCCTCCAAGGCGTCCAGCTTCTGATCATGTACTGTAATGACCTCCCCGTTATCGTCATAAATGGCGCCGTTGGCCATCTGGCAGAGCTTGTTTGACAGGGATGCGGCATTAGCAGCAGTAATGTCTCCGTCGGGCAACTGCAGCACAAGCTCCTGCTTCAATTTCTCATACCGGCCGGCTTCCTTTGCGGAAAGATGCACTGTGTACTCGGAAGATACCAGCTCCGGCATCGGCAGGTAGTCGGTGGATTTCATGCTGATGGTGATATCTCCGATCTGCTTGTAGATGGCCTGCTCCGCGCCGGGCAGAGGCTTATAGCTGAAGATGACCTGTCCGTTACGCTTGTCTGGCTGAAAGTAGTTATTCCGGTAGGCTGTAATAAACCGGCCGAGGCGCTGGCCCATATCCAAGACACGGAACTCGGCCCATAAATCCATAAGGCCGTTGCTGCTGGGTGTGCCGGTAAGACCGATGATACGGGAGACCTTGGGCCGTACCTTCATCAGTGCTCGGAAGCGCTTTGCCTGATAATTTTTGAAGCTGGAAAGCTCGTCTATCACAATGGCATCGTAGTCAAAGGGCAGCTTGCTTTCTTCCACAAGCCACTGGACATTTTCACGGTTGATCACATAAATGTCCGCAGGTGCCAAGAGAGCCGCTTTCCGTTCTGCTTCGTTGCCCACAGCCACAGAAACAATCAGATTGGAAAGATGGTCCCACTTTTCGATTTCTGCAGGCCATGTATCGCGAGCCACGCGCAGAGGTGCAATAACCAGCACCTTGCGAATTTCAAAGCTGTCGAACAGCAGATTGTTCAGCGCCGTCAGAGTGATGCTCGTTTTGCCAAGGCCCATGTCAAGCAAAACGGCGCAGACTGGATGGCTTTCGATGTACTCAGTGGCGTATCGCTGATAATCATGTGGATTGTATTTCATCTAAAATTTCTCCTATCTGCGCCGGATCGTCCAGCACATAAACCTGAAAGCCCAGAGCCCGCAGCAGCCGATGTCTTGCCAACTGGAGCGGGCGCGGCTTTTCTCCCGGAGCCTTGACCTCAACAAAGGCCATTCTGCCCTTCGGGAGAAGTACGATACGGTCCGGCATGCCATCAAGGCCGGGACTCACAAACTTAGGTGCGATGCCGCCGCTGTTTTTCACGGCTTTGACTAAGTGTTGTTCTATGATTTTCTCTCGCATAATGTTCCTCCATCAGGAATTAGAGTGGGTGGTGACGGTCGATGACAGTCTTTACAGAAACTATTCTTAGAACACTAAAAAACAAGGCCTAAGAAAAGTTACGGAATTACCCGTCATCGACCGTCACCTTGGTTCAATCAAGGAAGTCCGACTTAAGCTGCAGGCCAAAAAGCAGGCGTACAGATTTGCTTCTTTTCCTTTCAAAACCGGCGCATTCCAGCGCAGTGTAGAAATCAGTCGTGCTGCGGATATAGTCACCCACCTGCATGCAATAGCTGCGGTATGCGTTGTAGACATCTCCAGATTTAGCGGAATAGGAGCTGTCAATCTCACAGCATTCATCGAGGAACTGCGAGAGCCAGTCGTTATTGTCCTTGTACTTCTGGATCGCAGCTTCCACCACGGCTGGCTTTACGATGTGATAATCCTTTTCGATCACACGCTTGGCACCGGTCATGATCCATTTCAGGATTGCACCGCCAGCTTTGTTGAAAAGGTAATCGGCATAGTTCTTGATGTCAGAGGAACCTTCAATCTTGGCGTTAAACGGAATGACAATCAACCTACGCCATGTTCCGGCATCAATCGCACCGACCTTCGGCAGGTGGTTCGTGTAAAGCACAAGGGTGTGGCTCGGTACGAAACTGAACGGGTCCTTGTACTTTTTCTCCGCATAGATCTCGTCCGTTGAACAGAGCTGTTTGACGTTGGATGTGTTCAGGCGCATGCCTTCCTCCAGTTCGGCGGCAATGATTATCCGTTTACCTTTGGCTTCAGCCAGCTCCGGCTTTACATTCCGCTTGCATCCGACAGTCAGAGTGTCTGCGGACATGTTGCCGCTATAGGTACCCATCACACGGGAAAGCGTATTCCAGAAGGTGGATTTTCCGTTACGGCCTTCACCGTAGGCAATGATCAGGCCTTCGACACAGACCTTTCCGATAGCGGAAAGGCCAGCAATTTCCTGAACATAACCGATGAGCTCGTTGTCACCGCAGAAGAAGGTCTCCAAAGCGTCCTGCCAGATATCCATACCATCATCGGATGGGTCAACCGTGGTCTGCTTGGTAATGAAATCCGCAGGAGTGTGCTCATGAGCGGAAGGAAGGCCAATACGAAGGTCGTAAGTGGCTGACGGGGTGTTGAGCAGAAATTCGTCTGCGTCAAGCTGCCGCTGGTCAATCTCAACCATCGGATGTGCTTCCTTTAAGGCAGCGGTGATGTATTTGGAATCTCTGCGCTTGATGGCATAGTTGCGGTAGGTCGTGGCGTTCTCGTACTTTTGGAAAGAACGAGCCTGTTCCGAGCTGAAAGCCATAGCCGCTTTCTTTGGACCCATCGATGCCAGCAGCTCCCATGCGCCGTTTTTCATCATTTCGTCGGTTGCCTTCTTGATCTCGGTTTCGGCCTCCTCAAGCTGGCGAGTGGTGAGCTCCTGCGCTACGGCCTGAGCCTTGGGCTTGGATTCCTCCCAGAACCGACCGTTGTAGACCAGAAAATCAGTCGAGGGTGAATAGCGGAGCTTTCCCTCATATTCTCTTGCCAGCACCGTGGCCTGTCCGACGTCGGAATAGTCGGAGGGCTTGAGCTGCAGGTCCTGATTGTATTGCTCCGGAGGAATGTACCCTTCCTGTGCGGAGACCTTTTCATAGAACCGCTGTGCGCTGCGCCAGATGCTGTCGAGCTCCGACTGCTCCAATGGCGGCTGACAGCAAGCGGCCACTTCCGCAAAGTGCTTATGTGCCTCGTCGGTATTGCCGAAGCGTTTTAGAATGCGTCCGGCATAGTGGGACATGGTGGCGTTGCGACTGCCTTCGGGAATGACGATGTCGCCGTAGCTGCCGGAGTCCATGTTGGCGTCGAAATCGTCGTCGGCAAGGAAGGTGGTCAGCGTCATCGGGCCGTCGAAGACCTCGACTTCTGGCTTCTGGGTCCCGAAAAAGAACCGAGCGGCATCGAGGGCTTTGGTGTCGAAATACGGGAAGATGCTGTTGACCAGCTTTTTCATCTCGCTGTAC
>CAVIFH010000061.1:0-9191 GCA_963641615.1 bacterium
ATACAGCACTTTGCAAGGGAAACAATACGGGCAACACTGCACCTATGCCTGCAGCCGCTGGCGGATATATTCGGCAATATCATCCGGGCGGATATTCAGTGCAAAGGAAAACTCCTGCTCTATTGCATGCTCTGCCTTATGCAGGATGTCTCTGTCGGAGGAGGACAGTTCCTTTTCCGCATGACGGCGATGAAGGCAGCCTGCAAGCTGAAGAAGCTCTTCTACATTTCTTGCGGACAGGATCTGCTGAAACTGCTGCATTCGCTGTTTACGGTCCTCAATCCACTGCATTCGCTTTTTCTCGCTGCGTGAAAGGATCTCATCGATCTTTTCTTTCGTCATTACCGGGCGCAGCCGCGCATTTGATTTTTCGCTCTCCGCAGGGAGGTAGTACGATGCGCTTTCCTGAGAAACAGGGTGCAAAACATAATAATTCTGTGTTCCGCTACCAAAATTCATTTCTTGGATGTCTTCAATCCGGCACACGCCATGTGCTCCGTAATTTACATATTCCCCTACCTGATACACATTCAGCACTTCCTTCCGATATTGTTCTGTAAGCAGGCCATAAAATCTCTAACCTAATTATATCAGAAAGAAGCGTCCTTTTGCAAAAGTTATTTTTTACCAAATTTTGTGCATGTGATTTGGTTCTTTTTTCGTTAAAAATAAAAATATGCCGTATAAAACAGTGCAAAATATATTTATGTCTCTTTTTGCGTCAAAAATTCAAAAAACGTGGTTTCCGCATTTTCTCATCCCATACGATAAACGTCCCACAGAGCAGGAAAACAGGTCTGCCCTGTGGGACGCAAAAATCTGTGAAAGCAAAGTGTGCTTACAGTTCAATATTCATTCGGTCAATAACCGCAGCGCAGCGCGGGCAGAGCCCCTCTGCATTGGCTTTGAGGGAGTGCATCCAGCAGCGCGGGCACTTTTCACCCTTGGCCTCGGTAATACCAATGGTAACCATCGGGCAGTTTGTACCGGCCGCGACCTCCGCGCCTTCCTCCGGAGATGCCCATGTGCAGTCAGAAACAATAAAGATTTCCGCAAGATTTACGCCGGCACATGCCGCTTTCAGTACTTCATCCTGTGTATCCAGCGTCACATGTGCCTCCAGTGCCTTGCCGATACGCTTATCGGCGCGGGCCTTCTCCAGCACACCATTCACATCCTGACGCAGCTTTATCACCGCATCCCAGCGCACCATCTGCTCCCCTGTAAGGGCATAGGCGCTGCAGTTTTCCGGCATCTGGTTCAGCAGAACATTGCGGCTGTCATCTGCCTTGCAGTGCGGCATAGACTGCCAGATTTCATCACAGGTGAAAGCCAGGATCGGCGCAAACAGGCGTGCCATGGCGGACACGATCAGATACAGCGCCGTCTGTGCACTGCGGCGGCGAAGTCCGTTCTTTTCCTCGCAGTACAGCCGGTCCTTGATGATATCCAGATAGAACGAGCTTAGATCCACGACGCAGAAATCATTGATGGCGTGAGTAACCAGGTGGAATTCATACGCATTGTACGCATCGCGGCAATAGGAAATCAGGCTGTCCAGCTTGGTCAGCGCCCAGCGGTCCAGTTCCTCCATCTGCTCTGCAGGCACCAGGTCGTCCGGTTCAAATTCATTCAGGTTACCCAAGCAATAGCGGGCGGTATTGCGGAACTTGAGGTAATTCTGAGCAATCTGCTTGAAAATTTCCTTTGAGCAGCGCACATCCGCGTGATAATCGGAGGATGCCGCCCAGAGACGCACAATGTCCGCGCCGTAATCCTTTATCAGGTCAGCCGGGTCAACACCATTGCCCAGTGATTTATGCATGGCTCTGCCCTGACCGTCTACCGTCCAGCCGTGGGTAATCACCTGCTTAAAGGGTGCGCCCTGGTCCAGTGCGCCAACAGATGTGAGCAAGCTGGACTGGAACCAGCCCCGATACTGGTCGGCGCCTTCCAGATATACATCCGCAGGCCACAGGTCGGGATGATCCTTCATCAGTGACGCATAGTGTGTGGAGCCGGAATCAAACCAGCAGTCCAGTGTATCCTTTTCCTTTGTGAACTGCTTCCCGCCGCAGTGGGGGCAGGTAAAGCCATCCGGCACCAGCTCCATTGCTTCCTTCTGGAACCAGATATTGGAGCCGAATTCGTCAAAAAGCTTCGACAGCTTCTCAATGGACTCCTGATTGGACACAGGCTTGCCGCAGCTCTCGCAGTAGAATACGGGAATCGGCAGGCCCCAGCGGCGCTGACGGGAAATACACCAGTCGCTCCGCTCACGAATCATGCTCACCATCCGGTCGGCGCCCCATGCGGGATACCACTGCACGTTCTCAATTGCCTCAATTGCCTTATCCTTAAACGATTCAACCGAGCAGAACCACTGCGGTGTCGCACGGAAAATAACGGGCTTCTTGCAGCGGTCATGGTGCGGGTAGGAGTGGACAATTTCCTCAGAGGCAAAGAGCATCCCAAGCTCCTTCAGGTCCTCCAGGATGATGGGATTGGACTTTTCCGTAGAAAGCCCTTCATATTTGCCCGCATAGGCGGTGTGACGGCCATAATCGTCCACAGGGACCACCAGATCCATGCCGTACCGCATGCAGGTTACATAGTCATCCGCGCCAAATCCCGGAGCCGTATGCACACATCCTGTACCGGAGTCCATGGTGACATACTCCGCATTCACCAGCTTGGAAGTGTGTCCCTGCAGAAACGGATGCCTTGCGGTCATATGCTCAAAGAACTGACCGGGGTAAGTCGCAAGCACCTCATAATGGGCGATGCCGCCAATCTTCATAACCTTATCCATTAAGGCTTCCGCGACAACATAGGTCTCACCATTGTCCGCCTTTACCAGAGCATATGACTCCCTGGGATGCAGGCAGATGGCCATATTTCCGGGAAGTGTCCAGATAGTCGTTGTCCAGATGACGAAATATGCATGACTTAAATCGAAGTCACTCAGCTTCCCGAGGTCATCCTCAATTGGGAATTTTACATATACCGTGGTGCAGGGATCATCCTTGTACTCAATATCAGCCTCGGCCACAGCTGTAACACAGAACGGGCACCAAGAAACCGGCTTCAGTCCTTTGTAAATATAGCCCTTATCAAACATGCGGCCAAACACTTTGACCTCCTGTGCCTCGAAGTGCTTGTCCATTGTGCGGTAGGGATGCTCCCAGTCGCCGACAACACCCAGCCGTTTAAATCCTTCCCGCTGCTTATTGATAAAATCCTGTGCAAAATCCTCGCAGGCAACGCGGAATTCCGTCACGGTCATATCTTTATTGAGCTTTTTCTTAGATGTCTCAATTGCGCGCTCAATCGGGAGGCCATGGTTATCCCACCCGGGCACATAAGGGGTGTAATGGCCCATCATGGCATGAGAACGGACAATGAAATCCTTCAGTGTCTTATTCAGCGCATGCCCCATGTGGATATAGCCGTTTGAAAACGGAGGGCCGTCGTGCAGCACGAATGGTGGAAAGTCCTTATTTTTTTCCAGCATGGCATGGTACAGGTCCATATCCTGCCATGCCTTCAGCATTCCCGGCTCCCTTGCGGGCAGACCTGCCTTCATTGGGAAATCCGTTTTTGGGGTGATGATGGTGTCTTTATAATCCATAAACAAAATCCTTTCTGCAAATGACATTAAAAAAGCCTCTGTCTCCTATAAAATAAGAGACAAAGGCGTGTTTAACCTCTGCGGTACCACTCTCGTTCCGGCGTGCAGCCGACACTTAACCGCGCTGTAACGGGCGCGAACCCGGCGCATTCTACTCGCCCCGCAGGGCTTTCTTTGCGCTGCCGGAGGTGATAGGCACTTAGCTTTCCCCTGCTGCCTTGCACCATCCGGCAGTTCTCTCTAGGGTAGAACTGAGGCCCGTGTCCTCGTTATCGCATCTATAATATAAGGGCAAAAAATCAAATCACTTCTGCGTCGGATCGTAGTTCCGGCCAAACTGCAGATTCAGGCTGGAAAAGCGGCTGGTTGTTGTATCATGCACAGGGTGCTGCGGAGCAGCCTTGGGTGCAGAATCATTGGTCGTGCCGACCATTGCTTCCAGACTCTGAGAAATTTCGCCTGCAACAGCGTTGCTGTCATACACGTCGTCTGCAGAAGCGGCCTGCTTCACCGGAGCCGCCTGAGCACGTGCTGCTGAGGATGCGGGGGCAACAGCCGGGGCAACATTGGCATTCTTGATGCGGTCAAGTGCCTGAATACACTGCTGCATCTGTGTCTGAATTTCTGTAATGCGGGTTGCGGCTGTCTTCTTTGCCTCGGCAATTCTTGCCTTTTCTACAGCCACCAACGCGTCGGCGCTGGGACCCTTCGCTGCCGCAGGAGCCGCAGTCGGAACAGCGGTCTGTGCCTGCCGGACAATCTGCGCTGCCTGTGCCTTTGCGTCCTGAATAATCTTTTCAGCAGTACGCTTTGCTTCTTCTGCAGCCGCCGCATTTCCTGCGGCATCTGCCTTTCCGCCCTTACGGAACTCTTCAAGCTTTCCGACCAGCACGCGCATCTTGCTCTTGAGCAGCGCATTTTCCTTGTAAAGCGTAACGTAATCTTCCGTTAAAGGCTCCAGAATCTTATCGACCTGCTCCATATCATAGCCATTGCGAGACTGGCCAAAGGAAATCTGATCAATTTGTTGCGGAGTGAACATATTGCTTCTCCTTTCGGGGTATAAAATTTAACAGCAGTAATATAGCCAAATTGCCAAAGAAGTGGGAAACGCAGACAGTCTGTGAATCCGGTGTTGTCTTACACGTAGCTTTCAATTTCAGCCTGAATGGCTTCCAGGTCGCCCTCAATATCCATATTATGTGGGCAGAAAATATAGGCAGACTGGGCAATCTTCTTTACATCCCCATCCAGCGCGTACACGCAGCCGGACAGGAAGTCTACCACGCGGCGTGCCATTGCCTTATCGACATTTTCCATGTTGACGATCACGGCCTTGCGGTCACGCAGATCATCCGCAGCCTTGGAGGTATCATTGAAATTATTCGGGCGGAAAAGAACAACCGCCTGCTTATTGGAGACAGAGACAGATGCAGAAGCGGAGCCGCTCCCCCCAAGGATCGACCCTGAAAAGCCGCCTGCGGATGCGGAAGAACCCGGCGTCACAGAGATGCTCGGCGCAGAGAACCCGAAATCATCCTCTTCCTGCTCATCGGCAGGAGCCGCAGAAGGAGCAGGCGTCGGAGCGGAACGGCGGCGCGCCGTGCGTCTGGCAGGGCGCTCTTCCGGCTCTTCGTACTGATCGGCGGAATCATCCTCGTCCTCTTCATAATCATCGTAATCATCATCAGCGTAGGGCTGGGTAAGCTTCTTTACATTATCCCAAAAGCTCATATTTCTTCATTCTCCTCCTGTATGTTCACATCTCGCAGGACGCATCAAATCGTATACCGGCGCGCACCGAATATTGCGGTGCCAACCCGAACCATGGTGCTTCCGCAGCGGACAGCATCTGCAAAATCAGCAGACATCCCCATGGATAAGCAGTCTACCCGCACATTATCGTATTTTTTCCCCTGTATGTCAACATATAATTCGGACATTTTTCGAAAAAATTTCACATTATCGCCTTCATTTTCGGAAATTGGCGGGATTGCCATCAGTCCTCTAATACAAATGTTCGAATAAAGCGGCATTTCATCAAGGAAACTTTGAAGTGCATTCTCTGAGAAGCCGGATTTACTGGGTTCATTGCCTATGTTTACTTCTAAAAGCACATCCTGCCGGATTCCCCGCTTTGCAGCCTCCGCATTGACGGCATCCAGCAGATGAATACTGTCGATGCTTTGTATCAGCGCAACCCTGCCTACCACCTGACGGACCTTATTGGTCTGCAGATGTCCGATAAAATGGACAGGCGCACCATCGTAGGCATGCTCGGAAAGTTTCTGTGTAAGCTCCTGGACGCGGTTTTCCCCGCAGCAGCTTACTCCCGCCGCAATCGCCGCGCGAACCGCCGCTGTGTCGTTCATCTTTGTGGCGGCGCAGAGCCGGATTTCAGATGGATCTCTTCCTACTTCCTGCGCCGCATGCGCAATCTGTTCCCGGATCCTTTTTACATTTTCCTCAATAGACATTATTTACACACCGCCCGTTCCACTGCTTTATCTTCACCGTTTTCACAGATAATTTCCTCAGCTTTGCAGAGGATCTGCGGCATTTGCATGCCGTTCCCGCGAATGATCCAGTGCATCCCCTCATTGCGCCGAAACCATGTCAGCTGCCGCTTCGCATAGCGGCGCGAAGACTGGCGTACAAGATTCGCCGCCGTCTCTGCAGAGCATTCGCCCTTTAATGCGGCAACAAATTCCTTGTAGCCGATTGCCTGCATCGCGGTACATTTTTCGGGCACTCCGGAGGATAAAAGTGCACGAATCTCATCCAGGAGCCCTTGCTCAAGCATGGCATCAACGCGTCTGTCAATTCGGTTATACAATTCTGCCCTGCTTTCAAAATCAAGGCCGATCCACACGGGGCAAAAACGCGGGGGCTTCGCCCGGGTGCGCAAATTGTGTGCGGTAATTGTTTCTCCGGTTTCCATATAAACTTCCAGCGCGCGAATGATCCGCTTGCGGTCGGATAAATGCAGCCTTTCGGCTGCCTCCGGATCAATTTGGCGCAGGCGGCGCAGAAGCGGCTCTGTGCCGCATCGGTCTGCCTCCTCTTCCAATCCTTCGCGCACACCCGTAGACGGGAAAGGGGCAAAGTCGTTTCCGCGGATAAGGCTGTCCATATACAGTCCGGTACCGCCTGCGATAATTGCCGTTTTTCCACGAGAGAGAATATCCTCAACAATCGGCGTGGCCTCGCCGCAGTAGCGGCTGACAGAGTAATCCTCCCATGGTTCCGCCACATCAATCATGTGATGCAAGATACCTTGTCGCTCCTGCACAGTTGGTTTTGCCGTTCCGATATCCATGCGCCGGTACACCTGCATGGAGTCGCAGGAGACAACCTCTCCGTCCATTTTCTTTGCCAGTTCTACGGCAAGAGCTGTCTTTCCGGAGGCTGTAGGGCCTGCGATGCAGATTATTCTTCCCATGTCTGCTTCTTACGTCCTTTTAAACTGTTTTTCTACCTGCTTCTTGCTGAGTGAAATGCAAATGGGGCGCCCGTGCGGGCAGTACTTCAGATCCTCGCGCTCCATTACTGCCTTGGCAACAGCGTAAAGCTCCTGCTCATCCGTGACCCAGCCAGCCTTGATTGCCGCTTTGCATGCGACGGTATGCAGCAGATCATCGCGCACAGTATCGCTGTGTTCCCGCCGTCCGTTCAGGAGGTCGGCCGCCAGCGTCTCTACCGCTTCAGCCGCCGCATCCGGACTCAGATCCATAGGGATCTGGCGCAAAAGGACCGTATTGCTGCCAAATTCTTCTATCTGGAATCCAAGCTCCTCCAGCATGGCACTGTTTGCAAGGAGCTCCCCTGCTGCAGCCGGAGGCAGGGAAACCGTGACCGGTATCAGAAGGTTCTGGGCTGTAATGTGTTCCTGATTTGCCTTCAGCTTATCAAAAAGGATGCGCTCATGTGCCGCGTGCTTGTCAATCAGGAAAGCATCCTCGCCCTGCTCTACCAGAATATAGGTGCGGTACAGCTCGCCGACCAGACGCCACTGCGCCGCGGGGGGCATCTCAAGTTCCTGCTGAATTGGCGTCGGTTCAGCAGAAGGCGCACAGTCCCGCTGCAATTTTTCCTGTTTCTGTGCCTGTGATTTTGGGGCAGTCTCCGCGGCAGGCCCCGTTTTTTCATCTGTTCTGCCCCTCGGCTCCAAAACCGGCGGCGTCTGCCGCTTCTCCGGCGGTGTCGGCACTCCTGTCCTCGGGGGCAGGTGAATTTCTCCCCCCGGCACCACCACAGGAGAGCGGAGCACTGTGCTGTCCCTCCCCGCTGTCGGTATCATGGATGCCGCAGCGGCAGCGGCCTGGGGTTTAGGCTGCGGTGCCTCATGGACTGCGGAAGAAAATTTTTTGAATTCCTCCGGAGTCATTGTGCGGTAGAAATTTTCCTTCGGTGCGGTTTTTCCGCCCTGTATTTTCGGTGCTGCCTGCTGTGCAGGGGCTGCATCCTGTCGGCCGGAAAACTGCATTTCCGGGCGGTCATATGTTTTATTCAGGGCCGCAAGCACACCATAATGCACACAGTCAAAGGCCGTTTTTTCGCTTAAGAACTTCACTTCCGTTTTTGCCGGGTGAACATTCACATCCACAGCATTTGCCGGAAGCTGCAGATGCAGCACGCAGGCCGGGAATTTGCCGACCATCAATTGATTCCGGTATGCTTCCTCCAGTGCAGAAATCAGCAGGCGGGATTTCACAGGCCTGTTGTTGACAAAAAAGGTCTGAAAATTTCGGCTGGGCCGTGACTCCGATGGTTTTGAAACGAAGCCAGAAATGGTATAGCTGTCCCACCTGCTGCTGACCGGCACCATGGAAGCAAACTCTCTGCCGTATACGCTGTACACCACCGCCTGCAGTGAGCCGTCGCCGGGGGTGGAGAGCACGCTTTTCCCGTCGCGCACCATCTGGAATGCCACCTGCGGGTGTGCCAGTGCCTGCAGCTGCACTGTTGCCAAAGCTCTGCTTCCCTCCACGGAATCTGACTTCATGAATTTCATTCGCGCAGGGGTATTATAGAACAGATCGCGAATGACAATGGTCGTCCCGTCCGGGCAGCCCGTTTCACTCTGGTCGGAAATTACTCCCGCGTCCAAATGAAGGCTCGTACCCGAAAGAGCCCCATGGGGCTTCGTCATCAGGTCGATCCGGCTGACAGATGAAATGGCCGCAAGGGCCTCTCCGCGAAAACCCATTGTAGAGATTTCATTTAAATCCTCCGCCTTGCGCAGCTTGGAGGTGGCATGGCGCAGGAAAGCCGTCCTTGCGTCCTCCGGCTCCATGCCGCAGCCGTTATCTGTAACGCGCAGGAAGGTCATGCCGCCGTCACGGATTTCAATTGTTACCTTGGTTGCCCCTGCGTCCACCGCATTTTCAACCAGTTCCTTTACAACGCTTGCAGGGCGCTCTACCACCTCACCTGCTGCAATCAGGTTCGCGATATGCGTTGGAAGCTGAATAATTGTCGGCATGGGATCACCTCCGTCAGAATTTTACGTTGAAAATGGCACCGCAGACGACCTCAGCGGTGTTGCCCTATATCATGC
>CAVIFH010000062.1:0-9085 GCA_963641615.1 bacterium
GCCAAGTACGTTGAGTTGACGCGCGCCTCCGAGTGGTTGCACCCACTGCGGAGGCATTTCTTTTATTTCACCGCCTGCACTAACTGCACGACGTAGTAAATAACCGTCAGTTTCAGTTGTCGGGCTCACAGAAGTAAGATTGCAGCTCTGAGAAGCGAAACAAAAGTTTCATCCGGATTAATTTCAGTTGCCGGGCTCACTGGATTCCCGCGAACCGCTTGAATATGGCGGAGGCAATGCCCACGGACTCCTTGCCCATAAGCCCGCCAAGGCCTGCAAGCGCTCCTGCGCACTCGTATCCCAGACCGTAGGAATGCGCGGCCATGCATATCAAGAAGCCGATGAACGACGACAAAAGCACGGCGGCCGAAAACTCAATCCACGAGAACGACTCGCCCTTCGCGACTCGGTTTGCATACATCAGCGCCTGCGCCATGGCCGCCACTCCGGCAGAGAAAAGGTACGGGACTGCGTTCGTGTGTTCTTGCATTGGAACCTCTCACAACTGTTGCGGCCATTCTGTCTAGAGCTAAATCCCCTTTGTGGACGCCGTCCATAAAGCCGCGCAGCTGGGCGAGAAACTACGGACATGCGATACGAACTCATGTCCAGTTACGAGCTGCTGAAGAAGCACCGAGACTTGCTGGAGAAGAACTTCTGCGAGTCTGGCGAGGGCGAGGCTTTTTGCGCGTCCCTCGACTTCTACCGCGAGCTCTCCAGGACCACGGACGGCTTTGCCTACGCGGTCTACGACGGCAACCGCATCATCGGCGCGGCATCGGTTTTTGTCGCTCCGCACCAGCACAACGGCGAACTCACGGCCATGAACGACACGATTTTCGTTTTGCCGGAATTTCGCAAAACGGCAGTACCTGGTCGGCTGTTTGTTCTCTGTGAACGCGAAGCTGCGAAGCGGGGCTGCAGGACTTTCCAGTGGACATGCGACACGGATTCGCCAATGGCCGCAGCGCTCGCACGGCGCGAGCACGAGGCTTGCCAAATTACTTTTACCCGGAGGCTTTGATGACTCAGCCAACTGATGAAGAACTCGAACGCCGCCATTTGAAAAAGCGCCGCCTTGGTAGCGGCCAGGAGCACTGATCATGGGATTGCATATTGGGCGTGCAATAAAGTCGGTCACGAGATCCATTAGCAATGTCGTCAAAAAGGTGACCGGCAGGGACAATGACGACGCGAAGAAGCAGGAAGAGGAATATCAGGCTGCACTCAAAAAGCAGCAGGAGCAGACTGATCAGCAGCACAACAAGGCCTACGGCAATGATGCTGACTCGTCTGAGCTTGCTGGCATGGGCGAGTACGGCGCGGACTCTGGCGCAAGCAGTGGTCTGACCGGTCTTGGCGGCGTTGATGCCAACGACCTAAAGCTGCAGAAGAAAAAGCTCCTGGGGGCGTGACATGGGAAGTTCTATTGCAGGCGGGATTGTTGGCGCCATTACAGGTGGCCTGAACCTTTATAGCCAGAAGCGCCAGCAGGATCGCGAGGCGGCTCTCGCCGAAAAGCAGTACCAGGCAACGAAGACGGCCTACGAACAGGAGGCGCAGGAGCGGGAGAAGGCGAACGGCAAGGAGGCGGATGTCGAGTCCCTGCTGGAGTCCAACACGTCTAGTTCCCGCGCGGCTACTGACCTCACGGGCGGCAAGGTAAAGACGAAGCTCTTCAACAAAACGAACACACTTGGAGGCGCGCAGAGTGGCAGCTGACATCAAACAACTGCAGCAGCGCTTTGCCGGCCTCAAGGAGGAGCGCTCGACGTGGGAGCAGTTGTGGCACGACATCCGCGACTACGAGGTGCCTGACCTAGGCTCCTTCCAGGGCGAACGCTCGTGGGAAGGTGGCAGGCGCTATGGCCGGCTCTACGACGCGGAAGCGGCAGACAGCGCGGACATTCTCGCGGCAGGCCTTCTTGCTGGCGTGAGCTCTCCGTCCCGGCCGTGGCTGCGGCTCACGACGATGGACCCTGAGCTCGACGAGACGCCGGACGTAAAGGAATACCTGTCTGACTTGCAGAACCTTCTTTTGATGTACTTTGCGAAGTCCGAGACCTACAACGCGCTGCACCGTTCCTACCTCGAGCTGCCGACGTTCGGCACGGCGTGCTCCATTGTCCAAAAACATCCCGAACGCATGATCGACATGGTCAACCTGACGTGCGGCGAGTACTGGCTGGCGGCGGACCCGTTCGACCGAATCGACACGGTCTACCGCAAGCTCAGCATGACGGCCAAGCAGATGGTGCAGAAGTTCGGCATCGACGCCGTGAGCGAGGATGTCCGGAGTTGTTTGCGCGACAATCCGTACAGACGTTTTGATGTGCTTCACGCCATTGAGCCGCGGCTTGATCGCGACATCATGAAGCACGACAACAAGAACATGCCCTGGCAGTCCGTCTATTGGGAGTGGGGGCGCAATGATGGCGCGGTGCTGGGCGAGTCCGGCTTCAATCAGTTTCCGGCCTTGTGCCCGCGCTGGCTTACTTCGAGTGGGACAGTCTATGGGCGCGGCCCTGGCGCGAAAGCGTTGTCGGCATCGAAGTCCCTGCAACGACTCCAGAAGCGTCTCGGCATCCTGACCGACTACCTTTCCGACCCGCCGATTCAGTATCCAGCGAAGTACAAGAACCTCACGCAGATGTTCCGGCCGGGCGGCCGCATTCCCGTGAACGCAGAGGACAATGACGTCCTTCGCACGGCATGGCAGGTGCAGACGAACCCTGAGATGCTGCAGGCGCAGATTGCGGACGCGCGCTCTCAGATTCAGCGCTACTACAACGTGAACATCTTCCAGATGATCGCAGCGAATCAGGGCTCGGACCGCACAGCGACTGAGATTCAAGCGCTTGAACAAGAGAAGGTAATGATGCTGGGGCCGGTGCTCGAACGCTTGCACACTGAGCTGCTTGATCCCTTGGTGACCAACGCATTCGCCTTCCTGGTTGAGGCGAACAGGGTTCCTGAGCCGCCGGAGGCTATGCGCGGCCGTGAGCTCAATGTCGAATACATCTCGGTACTGGCCCAGATGCAGAAGAGTTCGTCCGTGGATGGCATCTCGCGCACGGTGCAGCAAATCGGCGTTTTGGCACAGTTGAAGCCGGAGGCGATCGACAAGCTGGATGTGGACAAGACTATTGATCTGCTTGCCGACATGAACGGCGTTCCGCCATCGATGATCGTTGCCGGCTCCCGTGTGGCGCTCATCCGCAATCAGCGGCAGCAGGAACAGCAGCAGGCCGCGCAGCAACAGCAGGCAATGCAGGCGGCATCGACTTTGAAGGATCTAGGGGCGGCTGCGGACTCTCGCGGGCTGGACATTGCGATGAGCACGGCCCAAGAACAGCAGCGGGATCCCAACAGTGTTATGTAACCCTGTGTCCATAAAGGATTCAAAGTGACGGAAACAATGGCGGAAACCGGGACTCAAGGCCTCTTCGCTGAAGAGGACGCTCGAGCTGAGGAAGAGCGACAGCGCAGGATCGAGGAAAAGAAGCTCAACAGTGCGTTCGCCGGAGTGATGCAAACCGTATCCGGCCGAAAGGCCATGGCGTGGATTCTCTCGCTCACTGGCGAGAAAGATTCCGTGACCAGTCTGGAGCCGATGCGGATGATGCTGCAGAGCGCTCGGCGTGACGTGGGACTTCAAATCCGCGCACGGCTTCAAGCGGCGGGTCTCGGTGAACAGATTTATTTGATGCAAGAGGAAAACGATGGAAGACGCGGCAACTGATACCACCGATACCGGCACAAGCGCCGGCATGGGTGCTGAAGCGACACAGGTCGAAGCTACGCCGACAGCAGAACCCGCAGGCGCCGGGGCGGACTCAAATGCCGCGAAGGACGCTCCGGCGCGTGAGGGTGAAGCGGAAAAGCCGGCCGAGGAGCAGAAGGCCAACGAATGGCTGGGCGTGCCTGAGCACGGCTACAACCAGGACGGTATTGATGTTCCGGAAGGCATGGAGCTTGACGACGATACGTGCGAAGCGCTCGCCGGCGCGTGCAAGGATCTGGGGCTCTCTCAGAAGTCCTTTGCAACCATCATCAACAAGGTCGGTCCCGCGTTGCAGGCGCAGGAAGCGAAGGCCATTGACGAATTCCGAAGCAACAACTTGAAGCAGTTCGCCGCTGATAAAGAACTGGGCGGCGCCAAGGCAAAGGAGAGCATTCGCCTGGCCACTACGGCCTACGAGAAATACTGCTCGCCGGCGCTGAAGGAGCTCTTCAAGGAGACCGGGCTTAATACGCATCCGGACATGATCAAGATGTTCTACGGGCTGGCGCAAGCCATTTCGGAAGACACAACCCCTCGCGGCAACGGTGGGTCCCACGGCTATGACGTGAGACAGTTCTTTAAGAATTCCAATATGAATTGAGGAAAATATGGCAGCAACTGCTCAGTATCCTACCCTCGTCGATGTGGCGTCCCGCACGGACGTCAACGGCGACATTGCGCCGATTGCCGAAGTTCTTTCGCAGAACAACGCGATCCTGAAGCATATCGGCTGGAAGGAGTGCAACATGACCGAAGGCTACAAGCATTCGATCCGCACTGGCATTCCTACCCCGACGTGGCGCGGCATGTACGAAGGTGTCCAGCCGACGAAGTCCGAAACGGCTTCTGTGGTTGATATCACGTCGAACGTCGAAGACTATGCCTACGTCGATATCGACATTGCCAATGTGAACGGCAATACGGCCGCCTTCCGTCTTTCGGAAGAGAAGGCCCACATTCAGGGCATGTCCAACGAGGTTGCCTCCGCCTTCTACTATGGCGACAACGACAAGAACATCCGCAAGTTCACTGGCCTCGCCACGCGCTATGCCACGCTCAACAAGAAGACTCCCACGTCCTATAACGTGGTTGATGCTTCTGCTGACTACACCGGCACGCCTGATGCCTACACGTCGATCTTCATTGTGAACTTCGACGAATTCCTTGGCCTGTATCCGAAGGGCTCCAAGTATGGCCTTCAGCATACCGACAAGGGCCAGCAGACTGTTGACGCTCCCAACGGCAAGGGCAAGATGGAAGCCTATGCCGACCACTACAAGTGGCAGGTTGGTGCAGCGCTCAACGACTGGCGCGCTTGCGTCCGCGTGTGCAACATCCCGGTGAAGGATGGCGAAATCGATCTCGCTTCCGACTCTCTCATCAAGACGCTGATCCGCGCAAAGAACCGCATTCCGGCTCAGCTGCGCCGCCACCAGGTGATGCTCTGCCGCACGGAAATTCAGACCGCGCTCGAAATCGCCGCGTACGAAAAGAGCACGCAGTGCCTGAAGATTGTGGAAGCCGCCGAACAGATGGCTACGCACTTCTTCCAGATTCCGATTGAAGCCGACGATGCGATCAGCCTCGCTGAAGCCAAGATTTCCTAAGGAGCACAGAATGCACGTTGATTACCTTTCTATGTACGCTGATGAGCAGCAGCTCAGCGGCCAGAGCGACTCCGAAAAGACGCTCGACATCAGCAAGGCTGGTGTCTCTGAAGGCGTGGGCTACATCTACGTCCGCTGTGTCGGTGCCTGCTCTGGCCTGACCGGCGTTACGCTGCAGGGTTCTGACGACGGTTCTGCCTTTACGGACGTCATGACCGTGACGATCACGGACACGACCGATGGCGGCGGCGTGAACTTCGCTATCCCGCAGGGCCTGCCGCAGTACACGAAGCTCGTGTTCAACGGCTCTCCCTCTGGCAAGGTCTCGGCCGGCATCACGCTGCGTCCGGACAGCCCGCGCGGCGCGCGCATCGGCGACTACGACGCCAATCCGAACTACGCTGCGTAGTTTCAGTTGCCGGCGCTTGCTGGCGGTGCGTAGTTTCTACGGGGAGCCTAGCGCTCCCCGTTTTCATAAGGAGGCCGCATGGCTACCGTTGTTGATATTTGCAATATGGCGCTGTCGTACCTGGGCGATCAGGGCACGGTGTCGTCGATCGATCCGCCGGAAGGCAGCGCTCAGGCGGACCACTGTGCGCGCTTCTACCCGATAGCGCTCAATCGCATCCTGACAGAGACCGCGTGGTCCTTTGCGACAAAGCGCGAGGAACTGGCGGAACTGAAGGTTCCTCCGACTGGCGCGGCCTATGCATATGCCTATCCATCCAACTGTGTGAACGTTCTTTCCGTTTACGACGAAGACGACCGGGAGATCTATCGGTTTCGCATTGAGCGCTCGAGCCAGGCGTTGGCGATCATTACGGACGTTCCGGCGAGCTGGATCAAGTTCACGACAACCGAAACACCGGCAGAACTTTTTCCGATGGACTTCGTTGATGCCTTGTCGCATTTGCTGGCGGCAAAGCTGGCGGGAGCAATGATTACAGGAAGTGCGGGCGCGAGCATGTCCGAAGAACAGCAGAAGATCTATCAGATGCTTGTTCAGGAAGCCGTTCGGCGCGATGCCTTTACGGAACGCGTGGCGGACCAGCCGCGCACGCAGTACACGGGCGACATGCGCCTGTCTGATGACTTGGGAGGCCGCTATGGCTTCTGAGCGCACTATCCAGTTGAGCTTTGCCGGTGGCGAGATTGCTCCGGACATGTACGGCCGTCGTGACGACGTGAAGTATCAGAACGGCCTGCAAAAGTGCCGGAACTTCATCTGCCTTCCTCAGGGGCCGGTGAAGAACCGCCCGGGATTCGAGTTCGTGGCAGAGGTGGGAAATGGCAGCAGGCCGGTTCGCCTGATCCCGTTCACCTACAGCGTAGGGCAGACAATGGTGATCGAGCTGGGCCACAAGTATGCGCGGTTCTACAGCTACGGTGCAGTGTTGTCGAACGACGACGGCTCGCCCTACCAGGTGTCCACGCCGTGGGACTCTGGCGATCTCTTCGCGCTGAACTATGTGCAGTCCGGAGACATTGTGACGGTTACGCACGAGAACTATCCACCTACGGAAATTCGTCGTTATGGCGCGCGGGACTGGCGCGTGGTCTCGGCGCAGATCAACACCAAGCTGCCGGTGCCGACCGGCGTTACAGCTGTCCGGGCTACGGCTGCGGCCGAGGACTCGAACGCTGACAAGTACACGCAGAAGTATCGAGTCTCCTGCCTGAACGCTGACAAGACTGAGGAAAGTGAAGCCAGCGCCGCGGTGTCCGTGGTGGCGAACCTGTACTCGTACGGCACGACTGTGAAGGTCAGCTGCAACGAGATGTCTGGCGCTTCGTTCTATCGTTTTTACAAGAACAAGGGTGGGCTATACGGTTACATCGGTGACAGCGAAACGCCGGAGATTGTTGACGACAACATTACGCCGAACACCAGTACGACCATTCGCCGGTATACGGATCCGTTCTCGACAAGTCGAGGCATCAAGTATGTAACCGTGACTAATGGTGGCAGCGGCTACGCGAATGTGTCTGGCGGGCTTTTGCCGGTCAGTAACCTATCGAGTGTTTGGGGCTCGTCGGCTGGGTATCCAGAGATTTCCGCGACGCTTATTGATGGCGCGAATACTGGGCATGGCGGCGCAATCTCTCTGGCGCTAGAGCGCTATATCGACAACAATCGCTACTACATCAAGCTGACCGGCATCAACATAACCAGTACCGGTAGCAATTATGGTTCGCCCAAGGTGAACATTACGGTCAAGCGTAAAGTAAATTTATGGACGGCGACACATACAGAAACGATCAGTCTTTCGACCGGAAGCGGAACGCCAACTGTTGAGGTGCTTGACTCAACTGGCACTGGCGCGGTGCTGAAGGCGGTAGTGGAAAATGGCCAAGTGACGTCCATCGCAATCCGCGCGGCCGGCAGCGGATACACCTCGCCGACTGTGAGACTCTCTGGCGGCACAGGCAGTGGCGCGACGGCCACGGCATCGGTCGGCGATGGTGGCGACTACCCTCGTGCCGTGGGGTACTTCGAACAGCGGCGCATCTTTGCTGGCCTTCATTCGGATCCGCAGCGCGTGCTCATGACGCGCACGGGTAGTGAAGGCGACTTCAGCTACTCGCTCCCGTATCGCGACGACGACCGCATCAGCTTCCAGATGGCAAGCCGCGAATACTCGGCCGTCCGGCACGTGGTCTCGATGTCGAGTCTCATTCTGCTGACTTCATCGATGGCCTACCGAGTCTCCGCTAGCGGCGGCATCAAGCCTTCGAACATCTCCGTCCTGCCTCAAGGCAATACTGGCTCCAGCGAGGTGATGCCGCAGATTGTCGGCAACTCTGTGGTCTACTGCGCTGCGCGTGGTGGGCATATTCGGAACTTCGCTTATGAGTATTCCGCGGGCGGCTTTGTGTCTACGGACTTATGCCTTCGGTCGAATCATCTCTTCGACTTCAAGACTGTTCTGGACTCCGCGCTGACTCTTTCTCCGCTGCCTATCCTTTGGTACGTGAGTTCCGACGGCGGGCTGCTTGGCATGACGTACATCCCGGAACAAGAAGTGAACGCCTGGCATCGGCACGAGACAAATGGCGTCTTCGAATCGGTGGCGGCCGTGGAGGAGGGCGAAGAAGATCATCTCTACGTAGTGGTGCGCCGGAACATCAACGGAAAAGATCATCGATACGTCGAGCGCATGACATCGATGAACATTGACAGTCTTGATTCCGCTTTCTTCGTGGATTCTGGCGCGGTCTATGACGGCAATCCAACGACGACGATTTCCGGACTGGACTGGCTCGAAGGCGAGACCGTGAGCATTCTTGCCAACGGCGCGGTGGAGCCGCAGCAGAAGGTGACGAACGGCCGCATAACGCTGACTGTGGCGGCAAGTCATGTTGTCGTCGGCCTGCCGTATAACGCGGACGCCCAGACGTTGCCGCTCGCGATGCAGAATTCTTCCGCCTTTGGTGGCGGCATCAAGAAGAACATCACGAAGGTGGCGCTCCAGGTGAAAAGCTCTTCGGGCGTTTTCTGCGGTCCGGCCTTCGACACAATGACGGAATACAAGCAGCGCACGGAGGAGCAAATGGGCACTGCGCCGGAATTGGTGACGGGCGAGATCAATCTGCGCATTTCGCCGACCTGGCAAAGCGAAGGCAGTATCTGCATCCGACAAGAGGATCCTTTGCCGCTCGAGCTGCAGTCCGTGGTGCTGACTGTGGCGACATA
>CAVIFH010000063.1:0-9063 GCA_963641615.1 bacterium
GCGTATTAATATCCACTGCCATTCCAAGCCCGTGCTTGGAGACTTTCGTTGTATGGGATATAAATCGGAAATTAAAGCAGGATGAATTATTATCGCGCATCATTGTTTCATCATCTGCCATGTAGTTATCCGGGAGCACCATGCGCTCGATGGGGTAATTCGCATCATAAAGCTCCTCGAAAATTTCCAAGACATCCTCTGCAATCAGCTTATGCACGACCATTTCTCCCTGATGGGTATTCCCGTCCTTATCCTTGTGCAGCATAAGCAGATAGCGGAGGTCCTCCCGAGGGACAATACAGTCCTCTTTATAGGTATTCCCTGCCTGCATCCTTTCGAATAGCTCATCAGAGATTTCATAGATCGCAAAGCCTTCCCTCCGGCTGATCACCTCACCTTGGGAAGAAGTGCTGTCTGAATTATAATGAATGCTGCCGCAGGCGGCTGATAATACGGAAATTATCAGCAATAAACAGATGATGCGATATTTCTTTTTAAACAAAATATTTTTCATTCCCTTCGATAGATTCCGACTTGCCTGCCTGCTCACGGCTTCTGCGCGCCGATCTGCTTATTGCGTTCCAGCTCCGCAGCCTTTTATCACAGCCACCACGCAGGGGTCAGTTCACCCAAAGTGACAACTTTTTTATTTTCATAGTCCAGCATGATCTCGATTGTGCGATAATCATTCGGCATAAGCTGTACCATGAGCTCTCTGCAGGCTCCGCAGGGCGGCATAGCCTTGCCATCCCAATTTACAGCAATCACGCGGCGGATGGAATCCTCTCCGCAGGTAAGCATATGGAAAATCGCATTGCGCTCCGCAAATTCTCTCCCGCCTAATTGTTTTACCCCTGTGTGAAATCAATCACCTGGCGGCTGTCAAAGCTCTGTTTTTTAAAAGCAGAGAACAGCACATCTGCCCTTATGGGTGTAATGCAGATCAGATGCATCGGGTGCCCCTGATCCGCCAGCTTTTGCAGTGCGGCGACCGGAATTTTCTTATATTCCGCATGGGCGACATACTCTGCCGACATCGGCTCAATGATTTCCGCCTTGCCCATGATCTGCACGCTCCGAAGCTCTCCAAAGCCGGGATTCTTGTCGAATACGGAAAGGCTGACGTTCTCATTTTTCTCAAGACCGATAAATTTCTCGCCGCCTTCCGTAAAAATCCAGAACTTTCCGTCGTGGAAGCTGTATTCCAGAGGGGTGCAGCGCACATAGTTGCCGTACCCCGTCGCTAAGGCGCAGACGGAGCTGCTCTCGAGGTATTCTTCAACAGCTTGCTTTAATTGCTCGATGGGCATTTCCTTGCGCGCCTGCTTTTTCCAGAAATTCGCTGCGGATCTGTATTCTTCTGTGGTCATGTTATTTTCCTTCTTTGCTTTATTTATTGCTGTTTTCCCAAAATTGAAAGCTTGCTGTAAATTTTTACGCCCGTGGCAGACATTTCCTTCATAATTATCCGCGCTTGGGCATAATTTCTTCACTTTCATATACGATTTAACAAATCTTACCACGGACACTTCGCTTTTTCAAGTACGCAGCACTTTTTCAAGGAGCCCCATAGGCGGACAGGCCGAGTTTTGCGGCTTGAATCTGCCTGCGACTTCGCTTATACTATACCCCAAGCAGCAAATTGCAGCCGACAGAATCAACATACATGGTATTTGCCCATCGGCTGAGTTCTTATCGGATGCACAGAAAGGAATGCTCAAATGATTGAGTCAAAAATCTATATCGGTCTGAATGACCTGGCCACCAATACACAGCTTTTTGAAAACGAAAAATACATCCGGGTCCTGCGGGATGTGTGCTACTCCTATAAAGTGCCCTTTTCCTTCGGCGTGCAGGAGGGCGGGTATATCTATGAGAGTGGGGAATACGCCCGGGAGACAAGCCTTGTGCTTACGCTGATTGATGTTCCGAAATCGACGGTAAACGAAATTGCCAAGGACCTGTGCGCATTCTTTCATCAGGAGTCTGTCCTGATTACCGAAGGTCAGATACAGGCATATTATGTCCGAGAGACGCTGGAATGCGGCGAAGAGCAGGACGCTGCGGCGCAGGATCTGTCATAGATGCCGGCATTCAGGTTTTCCCGGACACAGTAATATAAAGAAAAATCGGTCGGCCTTTTTTGATCAGGCCGACCGAAAATATTGGAGTGATTATTTGATAACCTGCTGAGGCTCCTGCTTCTGCTCCTCCGGCAGATCCTTGTGGTGAACAAGCACGTTCACGAGGATTCCGAGAATCAGGGCGCAGGCAACGGAGGTGATGGTCACCTGGCCGAAGGTTACGGTCAGACCGCCGATACCGGCAATGAGAATCGCGGAGACCACGAAGAGGTTGCGGTTGTCGTTGAGGTCTACTTCCTGCACCATCTTCAGGCCGGATACGGCAATGAAGCCGTACAGGGTCAGGCAAACGCCGCCCATGACGCAGGAGGGGATGGAGTCCAGGAAGGCAACCAGGGGAGAGATGAAGGCTACCAGAATGGACAGAACAGCCGCGCCGCTGATGGTCACAACAGAGGCATTGCGGGTGATGGCGACACAGCCGACACTCTCGCCATAGGTCGTGTTGGGGCAGCCACCGAAGAAGGCACCGGCCATGGAGCCGATTCCGTCGCCCAGAAGCGTGCAGGAAAGGCCCGGATCGGTCAGCAGATCCTTATTGATGATGGTGGAAAGGTTCTTATGGTCGGCAATGTGCTCAGCAAAAACCACGAAGGCAACAGGCACATAGGCGGCCGCAACCGCACCCACATATGCAGCATTCAGCTCGCCGACGCCCTTCATGGCAGTCAGGAATGTGAATTCCGGGAAGGTGAAGAAGGTCTTCAGGGAGACACCGTCTGCAAACATAGCAGCAAAGGGAGCAAAGTCAATGATCTGCAGGGAAGGATTGTTTGCGGCCTTGCCGATCAGGGTGAATACGAGGGCGACGGCATAGCCGGAGACAATACCGATGATGAAGGGGACAAGTCTTGCCTTCTTATTGCCGAAGACGGAGCAGATGATAACGACAAAGAGTGTAACCAGACCGCACAGCAGCGCCACATTGGGGGAAGCAGATACACCATCGATGGTGACATCGCCCTTGAGCATATCGCTGACAGCATTTCCCGCAAGGCTTAAGCCGATGATTGCAACGGTGGGTCCGATGACGACGGCGGGCATCAGCTTGTTAATCCACTGCACGCCGGAGGCCTTTACGGCGATTGCCAGAACCACATACACAAGTCCGGCGAAAACGGCGCCGATGATCAGTCCCAGATAGCCGAGGGACATGGAGGAAGCGCCTGCAAAGGCTGCACACATTGCGCCGATGAACGCGAAGGAGGAGCCGAGGAACACAGGGCTGCGGAACTTTGTGAAAAGCTGATACACGAAGGTGCCTACGCCTGCGCCGAAAAGGGCGGCGGAAGCGGTCATACCGTTGCCGACGACGGCGGGAACGGCGATGGTAGCGGCCATGATTGCCAGCAGCTGCTGGAATGAGAAGGCGACCAGTTCAGAAAATTTGGGCTTGTCTTTAATGTTGTAAATTAAATCCATGTTGTTTTCTCCCTTCACATCTTTTGTATTGTTACCCCACCCGGGGCGGATCACAGCTGAAACAGCTTTACGCTGTAGGGGACACCGTCGATATCCGGGACGGTGACGGCGATGATTTCTTCTCTGGATGTGGGGATATTCTTCCCAATAAAATCGGGGCGAATCGGCATTTCCCGGTGCCCCCGATCCACCAATACCGCCAGCTGAATGGATGCCGGCCGGCCGTGCCGGAGAATGCCTTCCATGGCTGCCCGGGCTGTGCGGCCTGTATAGATCACATCGTCAATCAGGACGCAGTTCTTTCCCGCGACACCTACCGGAATGCAGGCATCCGCCGCATCCGGCAGGGGAGTCAGCTCACTTAAGTCATCCCGGTACAAGGTGATATCCAGATAACCCACCGGCACATCTGCGCCCTCAAAGCGGCGTATATTTGCGGCAATTTCCTTCGCCAGGGGAAGCCCCCGCCGCTTAATGCCCATCAGCAGGAGCTGAGAGGTGCCCTTATTCCGCTCCAGAATTTCATGGGTCATTCGCTTCAGGGAGCGGACAACCGCCGCTTCGTCCATAATCTCGGCTTTATACTGCACGGGAAGCTCCTTTTCAGGCAATAAAAAAACCTGCCGTCCGGCAGGCACAGCACAAACGTGAAAGCATAGAAACATACCTTCACATTTTTCTCAATTGGCGACCTTGCCGGTATCTCTGTACCTGCTTAAAAATCATCCTGCGTATACTAGCACATTCTCGCTGTTTTGTAAATAAGAATGTAAAGTTTTCGTGAATTTATTGAAATTCATAACGGCACACTATGCAAATTATATGCATTCTGGGCACTGCGCTCCCTTTGCGGGAACACAATGCCCAGAGTGAAACGATTATGCCAGATAGATGGCCTTGCAGCCCAGCATGGTCATGTAGCAGTCCAGCTTGCTTACAAGCTCCATCGGTGCGTGCATATTCAGCACGGGCACGCCCGCGTCTACCGTGACAATGTTGCGGTTTGCCATGTAGGCCGCGACAGTTCCGCCGCCGCCCTGGTCCACCTTGCCCAGTGTCGCGATCTGCCACAGCACGCCGTTATCCTCAAATGTCTTGCGCACGTGCAGCATTGCCTCCGCAGCTGCGTCGGAAGCGCCGCTCTTGCCCCGGGCACCGGTGTATTTGCAGATGCTGATGCCGTAGTTGAGGGCACTGTTGTTCCGGCGGTCGCAGGTATCCGGGAAGCTGGGGTCAAAGGCGTTGGAAACGTCCGCGGACAGACAGAAGGAATTTGCAAAGCAGTGGCTGAGCTTTACACCCTGTCCGTCGCACAGAATCTCCATGAAGTACTCAAAGGCACGGCTCTGCATGCCGCTGATGCCCACGGAGCCGATTTCCTCCTTGTCGGCGAGGATGCACACGGCGGTGTGAGTGGGGGTTTCCAAGTTGAAGATGGGCTCCAGCTCCGCATAGGCACACACCCGGTCATCATGACCGTAGGCGGCAAGGAGACTGCGGTCCAGTCCTACCTCCCGGCACTTTCCGGCGGGGACGATGGTCAGCTCCGCGCTGCGGAAATCATCCTCCACCATGCCGTACTTCTCGTTGAGAAGCTTCATGATATTCAGCTTTACGAGGTCGGTACCCTCGCCGCTTAAGGGCTCTGTGCCCAGAATCACATTCAGCTGCTCACCGGCAATCACTTCGCTTGCCGTCTTGCGCATCTGATCTCCTGCCAGATGGATCAGCAGGTCGGAAACCATGACGATGGGGTCATTTTCGTCCTCACCGATGGTTATGGTGACGGTTGTGCCGTCCTTGCGGCAGACGACGCCGTGAATGGCCAGGGGAACACAGGTCCACTGGTATTTCTTGATTCCGCCGTAATAGTGCGTCTTGAAGTAGGCAATTTCGGAGTCCTCATACAGAGGCTGGGGCTTTACATCCATGCGGGGAGAGTCGACGTGGGCGGCGCAGATGTTGGCACCCTTTGAAAGGGGCTCCTTGCCGATTACAGCGATCATAAAGCTCTTATTCCGGTTATTCAGATAGATCTTGTCGCCGGGCTTGACGGACATGCCGGGTACAGCGGGCACAAAGCCGTGCTCCTCGGCCATTTTCGTTGCCCATGCGGTGGCCTCCCGCTCGGTCTTGCAGGCATTCATAAATGCCCGGTAGCGCAGGGCGTAAGCCTCCATTTCCTTCCGCTGCTCCTCGGAGAGGGAAGCATAGCCGTTCTTCGGCGCGCTGAGAATGGAATTGCGCAATTCTTCAGCAGTCATGTTGATTCTCCTTGTCTGTATTATTTGGGCAGCATCACACAATTCGGCGGCGATTGCCGGGCCCTTTGCCTCATGGTGCGGCACTGCCCCTGAAAATACCGCAGTTTCGCGGTAAGCTTATGCGAATATTATTGTACCCTGGGATGATAAAAAATCAATGCATTTTTCCCGGAATGCCTCCCGGGAACCGGCGTTTTCCAACACGTAATCACAGTGCTCCGCAAACCAGTCAGGGGAGTGCTGAGCAAGGATCCGGCTTCTGGCATACGCATCCGAAATTCCGTCCCGCTGAGTCAGTCGGCGGATGCGGTCCTCAGTTGGAGCGGTGACGGCAATCGTCATATCGCAGAACTGATTCAGACCGCTTTCGAACAGGCCGATTGCGTCGATTGCCGCAAGGGGCGGCTTTGCGCCCAACTGCCGCGCAACCTCCTGCCGCACGGCGGTGTGAGTGATTGCGTTTAAGTCCTCAAGGGCCTGTGGGTCGGAGAAGACGATCTCCCCAAGCTTTTTCCGCAGAAAGGTTTCACCCTCAAATGCCGCCGGGAACCTTTCCCGCAGTGCAGCGCGCATCTTTTCGTCCTGCGCAAGAAGCGTGTGGTAGATTTCGTCGCAGTCATAAACGGCGGCGCCGTGCTGCCGCAGAATATCCAGAAGAGTCGTTTTCCCGCACCCGGTACCGCCGGTGATTCCGAGGGTCATTGCTCTGCCTCCGCGTCCACAATGTGGAATGCGGCTGCTTTCTTCAGGCGGTTTTGCACCGCGTAGGCAACGCCGCCTCCCACGGGACACCGGGCGTAAACTTGATGGATGCGGCTGTCGTCCAGCTCCCGCAGGGCGGAGAAAAGTCCCGCACTCAGGGTGCTCACATCCGACTCTTTCCCGTAGGACAGGGGACTGCAGTCAGCGTAAAGGGGCAGCTCTTCATCAAAGCAGAGGACCCGATCGCCGGGGATAAAATGACGATGGATGTATTCGGCTGCCTTTTCGCGGCTGCCTGCCACGATGACCACCGGCTCTGCCGGGGCATAGTGGCGGTATTTCATGCCGGGGGCCTTGACAACAGCGTCCTTATCGATCTGGGCGGTAACCGCCTTGTCAATGACCAGGTCACCCAGCACGGCAATCAGCTGCTCCGGGGTGATTCCACCGGGGCGCAGCAGACGCGGACGCGACTCCGTCAGGTCTACAATGGTGGACTCCACCCCCACGCGGCAGGGGCCGCCGTCCACGATGGCGTCGATCTTGCCGTCGTGGTCGTGGAGCACATGCTGGGCCGTCGTGGTAGAGGGCTTTCCGGAGATGTTGGCGGAGGGAGCGGCAATCGGTACGCCGGAGAGGCGAATGATTTCACGGGTGGTTTCGTTGTCCGGGCAGCGCACGGCGACGGTATCTAGCCCCGAAGTGGTGCGCTTCGGCACAATGTCACGCACCGGAAGCACCATTGTAAGAGGCCCCGGCCAGAAACGCTCGGCAAGGGCGTAGGCAGTATCGGGAATGTCGTGGCAGAACCGCTCCATTTCCTCCGGTTTTGCCACATGCAAAATCAATGGGTTGTCCTGGGGACGTCCCTTTGCCTCGAAAATTTTCGCGACGGCCTGCTCGTCAAGGCCGTTCGCCCCAAGTCCGTAAACTGTTTCCGTGGGAATTGCCACAAGACCGCCCTTTCGGATGATGTCCGCGGCAATTTCTGCCGTGTGTGCATCGGAAGCGGAAAGAAGAAGAGTATTCATAGGCGCGTAACCTCACTTTGCGCAAATCAAACAGCGCAGCTGCTCATGTGTGCAGCTGCGCCGTAGAAAAGTTCAATCTGTATTTTCTCAGGCGTCTGCCCGATCCATTACACTGTGGGCTGGTTTGCAGCCTCGATGATCTGTACAAACTTCTCGGGAACCAGAGACGCGCCGCCGATCAGACCGCCGTCGATGTCCGGCTGGGAAAGAAGCTCAAAGGCGTTCTTCTCATTCATGGAGCCGCCGTACAGGATGGAGATCGCACGGGCATTCTTGGAGGAGTACAGCTTGCGAACAACAGCACGGATGCCTTCGCAGACCTCTTCAGCCTGCTCGGGAGTTGCGGTGCGGCCGGTGCCGATTGCCCAGATGGGTTCGTAGGCAATGATGACCTTGCGGATCTTATCCTCGCTTACGTCCTTCAGGCCAAGCTTGATCTGCATGGCGATCCACTCTTCGGTGATGCCGGACTCACGCTGCTCCAGCGTCTCGCCGCAGCACATGATGGGGGTCAGGCCTGCTTCCAGTGCAGCAAGAACCTTTGCGTTGATGTCAGCGTCGGTTTCGCCCATGGCGCGGCGCTCGGAGTGGCCGATGATGACATACTTGCACCCGGCATCAACCAGCATGTTGGTGGCAATCTCACCGGTGTAAGCGCCGGATGCCTTGGCGTTGCAGTTCTCTGCGCCGATGCCGACGCGGGTCTCACGCATGGCGCGGACAGCAGCGGGAATGCATACGGCGGGGACACACAGGGCAACGTCACACCAGCGGCCCTTGGGCATAATGGTCTTCAGCTTTGCCATGAAGTCCTTTGTCTCGGAAGGGGTCTTGTTCATCTTCCAGTTGCCTGCGATAACGGTCTTGCGGTATTTTCTGTTCATTTTATGTATACTCCTCTATCTGAATGTCTTCTTTACAGCAGCAAACGCGGCTCACAGCGGATGCACGCGAAATGGCTTTTTACTTATCCTGCAGGCAGGCAATACCGGGAAGCTCAAGGCCCTCCAGGAACTCCAGGGAAGCGCCGCCGCCGGTGGAAATGTGGGTGATCTTATCGGCAAAGCCAAGCTGCTCGCAGGCGGCTGCGGAGTCACCGCCGCCGACAATGGTAACAGCATCGGAATCAGCCAGAGCCTGTGCCACTGCGATGGTGCCCTTCGCCAGAGTCGGGTTCTCAAATACGCCCATCGGTCCGTTCCATACAACGGTCTTGGCGGACTTGGCAGCCTCAGCGAACAGCTCACGGGTCTTCTCGCCAATGTCGAGGCCCATCTTGTCTGCGGGGATTGCATCGGAGGGAACAGTCTCTACGCTGATCTCGCCGTCGATGGGGTCGGGGAACGCGGAAGCAACTACGGTGTCAACCGGCAGCAGGAGCTTTACGCCCTTTGCTTCGGCCTTTGCCATCATTTCCTTGCAGTAGTCAATCTTCTCGGTGTCCAGCAGGGAGGTGCCGACGCTGTAGCCCTTTGCAGCAAGGAAGGTATAGGCCATGCC
>CAVIFH010000064.1:0-9010 GCA_963641615.1 bacterium
CTACCATATCACAGCGCGTGAAGCCAATGGCTGTCAGGGATGCGGTTAATGCATCTATGGAATATTCCTTTCCAACGGAAAGAGAAACTGCAGACGAAAAGAGAACGGATGGAGGCAGCGTGCGCAGAGATGCTGCTTCCCACGACATGATTACGATGGGCACTTCGCCGCGCCCCAGGGCATAAAGCAGACGCAGCCTTTTCTGCTCCCAGGCCCGGGAGACGACCGCAGCATCGTAAAGCGTAAGCTCTCTGCCCGGAAGGACAGGCACATCCTCCTGCAGAAAGCACTTCAGTTCCTCCTGCAGCCTCTTTGCGGCCATATCGTCCTGAACCAAGATGACCATCGGCTTTTGCATATCGCGCCGCAGACCGGCGATCATGTGAGAGCGGTTGATCTGGCCGAGTCCGGTCATCGCAGCGGACTCTCCCCGGTCCAGTGTGTCTTTCAGTGCCGCGTATTCCGGCATTGTTTTCAGTATGAACAAAACCTGATCCATATTTGAGCCTCAATAAAAGTAAAATGCTGCTCCACGCAGGAAAGCGGAAAGCAGGGATTGCCCGCTTTCCGTTTTTACACATCTGGTTAAGTTAAGGGTGGCTGCCGTTGAAACGATTTGCCGCCTCCGGAACACCCTTGTCGATGATCATAAGCGCCGCGTCAGCTGCGTTTTTCAGTGAGACGGCAAGTGCCTCGTTTTCGGAAGCACTGAAGGATGAGAGCACCCAGTTTGCAAGGTCATACTCCGGTGTCGGCTTCGCGCCGACGCCGATTTTTACCCGGGGAAAGGACTGGCTGCCAAGCTCCGCAATGATGGATTTGATGCCGTTATGGCCGCCGGCAGAGCCCTCGCCGCGAATGCGCAGTCTTCCGGGCGGCAGAGAAATATCGTCAAACAGGACAATGATCCGCTCCGGCGGGATGCTGAAATAAGCGCTCAGCTGCAATACAGAACGCCCGGACAGGTTCATGAACGTGAGAGGCTTGAGTAGAAACAGGCGGATGTCTCCGTAGTTGAGCTGGGTGTAGAGCCCCTCAAATTTTGCCTTGTCGATCTTGCAGCCCAGCTTTTGGGCAAGGGCATCAATTGCCCGAAATCCTGTGTTGTGGCGGGTGTGCTCGTATTCCTTACCCGGATTGCCGAGGCCGACGATCAGCCAGCTTTCTTTTCCGGATCTCAGCATGGCTCAGAACAGATCGGCAATGGAGGTGCCGCCGTGGATATGCTCGATGGCACGGGCAAACACCGGCGCCACATCCAGGAATTTGATTTTGCTGCTGGCGGTGTTGCCAACCTGGGGAATGGTGTTCAGGAACACCATTTCCTTGATGGGGCTATTCTCAATGCGCTCATATGCAGGGCCGGACAGCACACCGTGGGTGGCACAGGCATATACGGTCTTTGCTCCGCCAACCTCTACCAGAGCATTGGCAGCATTGCACAGGGATCCGGCGGTATCCACCATGTCATCATACAGGATGCAGGTCTTTCCGCGGACATCACCGATGACATTCATTACCTCACACTCGTTTGCCTTCTGGCGTCGCTTATCCACAATTGCGAGGCTCATGTGGACCTTCTGCGCAAAGGTGCGTGCGCGGCTGACAGAACCGACATCCGGGGACACAACTACAAACTCAGCGTGATTGTATTCTTCCTCAGGGAATTTCTTCAGATAGTAGTCTACGAAGGAGGGGTTGCCCAGCAGGTGATCCAGAGGAATATCAAAGAATCCCTGAATCTGTGCGGCGTGCAGATCCATCGTCAGGACACGATCCGCACCGGAGGCAGTAATCATATTGGCAACCAGCTTGGCAGAGATGGGATCGCGGCTTTTTGCCTTGCGATCCTGCCGCGCGTAACCGAAATAGGGGATTACGGCGGTTATACGCCCGGCTGAGGCACGTCTGCATGCGTCTGTCATCACAAGCAGTTCCATAAGCCGGTCATTTACAGGCTTGCATGTGGACTGCACCAGAAAAACATCGGCGCCGCGTACGGTTTCATTCAGGGAAACGGATACCTCGCCATCGGCGAAGGTTTTGACCACTGCCTGTCCCATCGGGACGCTTAAGGCCTTGCAAATGGTCTCGGCGAACGCAGGATTGGAATTGCCGGAAAAAATCTTAATATTGTCCCCGTAAGCTGTCATTGAAGAAATACCTCGCTTCTTTCTTTTACTCTCTCTCATGGAGAGGACATGACTATTTCATTATATCACCCTGCAGACGAAAAAAGCAAGAAAGCCGCGGCAAAAAAACAGCCCGAAAAACGAACACAATCCGGTATGTTCTTATGCAAATCGCCGGTATCCGGCAGCCGCAGCAAAGCATATACGAGGGCACGGCCGGTTACGAGGGCACGGCCGGTGCTAAATCGAAATTTTGTTTGAAATAGCACTTGTGTGCATTTGTGGGCCGTGATATAATAAGCTGAATTTTTTGAGGATTTTAGTTTGGGAGCAGACCAATGAATGATAAAATTGTAATTCAGGGTGCCAGAGAAAACAACCTGAAGAATGTAAATCTTACCATCCCGCGGGATAAGCTGGTGGTTTTTACCGGGCTGAGCGGTTCCGGCAAGTCCAGCCTGGCTTTCGATACGATCTACGCCGAGGGGCAGCGCCGCTATGTGGAGAGCCTCAGCTCCTATGCCCGGCAGTTTCTTGGGCAGATGGATAAGCCGGATGTGGACTCCATTGACGGACTCTCTCCGGCAATTTCAATTGACCAGAAAACGACCTCGAAGAGCCCCCGTTCCACCGTTGGTACCGTTACTGAAATTTACGACTATCTGCGGCTTCTGTGGGCGCGGGTCGGCACGCCCCACTGCCCGAAGTGCGGCAGGGAAATCCGCCGGCAGACCATCGATCAGATTGTTGACCGGGTTGAGACCCTGGGAGAGGGAACCCGCTTCCTGATTTTGTCTCCGGTTATCCGCGGGAAAAAGGGGGAGCATCAGAAGGTATTTGAGGATGCGCGCAAGCAGGGCTTTGCAAGGGTTCGCCTGGATGGAATTCAGTATGACCTGACGGAGGAACTGAAGCCGGAAAAGAACAAGAAGCATACGATTGAGCTGATCGTGGATCGTCTTGTCCTGAAGGAAGGAATCCGCCGCCGCCTTGCCGACTCTATCGAGACCGCCTGCAGCCACTCCGGCGGACTTGTTACCATTTCTATCCCCGGGCAGACAGAGGAACTGAATTTTTCCCAGAATTATGCCTGCGAGGATTGCGGCATCAGCATGCCGGAACTGGAGCCGAGGATGTTTTCCTTCAACAATCCGACCGGCGCCTGCCCCAGCTGCACCGGTCTGGGCTTCCGACTGATTGCGGATGAGGACCTGATCATTCCGGATAAGAGCAAATCCATTTTTGAGGGTGCTATTCAGGCCTCCGGCTGGCAGAACGCCCGCACCGATTCTGTTTTTCGCATGTATTTTGAAGCATTGGCGCAGAAATATCATTTTTCCTTGGATGTGCCGGTCCGGGATCTCCCGCGGGACATCATGGATGTGATCCTGAACGGCACGAAGGGTGAAAAGCTCCGCATGACGTACAACCGGGGGAATGGCATGGGTGTGCTGGAGCAGCCCTTTGAGGGCATCCTGAACAACGTTTCCCGCCGCTACAAAGAAACCCAGTCCGATGCGGCCAGAAAGGAGCTGGAGGAGTGCATGTCTACGGCTCCGTGCCCGGCCTGCGGCGGAAGGCGTCTTTCGGCACTTGCACAGGCAGTCACCGTGGGCGGCATCGGAATTATGGACTTCTGCGATATGAGCATCCGCAAGGAGCTGGAATTTATGGACGGCCTCCGTCTGGAGGGAAACCTTGCCCTGATTGCGGCACAGATCGTAAGAGAAATCAAATCCCGGCTGCAGTTTCTGATTGATGTGGGGCTGAGCTATCTGACGCTGTCCAGATCTGCCGGAACCCTCTCCGGCGGCGAAAGTCAGCGAATCCGCCTTGCCACCCAGATTGGCTCCTCACTGATGGGGGTGCTGTATATCTTGGATGAGCCGTCCATCGGGCTGCATCAGCGGGATAACGACAAGCTCCTTGCGACGCTGAAGCATCTGCGGGATCTGGGAAATACGCTGATTGTTGTGGAGCACGACGAAGATACGATGCGTGCGGCGGATTTTCTGGTTGACGTAGGCCCCGGTGCAGGCAGCCACGGCGGGGAAATCGTGGCGGCGGGAACATTGCAGGATATCCTTGCGTGTCCGCGCTCCGTCACCGGGCAGTATCTCTCCGGCGCGAAGAAAATCCCGGTTCCTTCGCAGCGCAGAGCCGGAAACGGGAAAAAGCTGACAATTCGGGGTGCAAGGGAAAACAACCTGAAAAATCTGGATGTGGAAATTCCCCTTGGCACGTTTACCTGCGTCACGGGAGTATCGGGCTCCGGAAAATCCAGCCTTGTCAACGAAGTCCTGAACAAAACCCTTCTGCTGAAGCTGAATCATGCGCGTACCCGCCCGGGGCTTTGCAACGGTATTGAGGGCCTGGAAAATCTGGACAAGGTGATTGACATCGACCAGAGTCCGATCGGACGGACACCCCGCTCCAACCCCGCCACATATACCGGCCTGTTTAATGACATTCGTGACCTCTTTGCCTCCACTGCGGATGCAAAAATGCGGGGATACGGTCCCGGCCGGTTCAGCTTTAATGTGAAGGGCGGCCGCTGCGAGGCCTGCGGAGGCGACGGCCTTGTCAAGATTGAAATGCATTTCCTCGCGGATGTATATGTCCCGTGTGAGGTCTGCCGCGGTACCCGATACAATCGGGAGACCCTGGAGGTGCTGTATAAGGGAAAAAACATTGCGCAGGTTCTGGACATGACTGCGGAGGAAGCAGTAGATTTCTTCGAGAATCTTCCAAAGATTCGCAGAAAGGCCCAGATGCTTCAGGAGGTTGGTCTGGGCTATGTAAAGCTCGGCCAGTCCAGCACCACACTTTCCGGCGGCGAGGCGCAGCGCGTAAAGCTTGCGACAGAGCTGTCCCGCGTCTCCACAGGGCGCACGATTTATATACTCGATGAGCCGACCACCGGCCTGCACACGGCGGATGTCCACAAGCTGATTGATGTACTGCAGCGGCTGGTAGATGCGGGCAACACCGTTCTGGTCATTGAGCATAATCTGGATGTGATCAAAACGGCAGATTATGTCATTGACCTTGGGCCTGAGGGAGGCGACGGGGGCGGCACTCTTGTGGCTGCCGGTACACCGGAGCAGATAGCAGCAAGTAAGGATAGCTTTACGGGAATGTATCTGAAGGATATTCTGAATAAATGACCCGATGAATTAACCGGGAAAACGGCTTGTGAGGTGAGAAGCGATGGCATTGCATGATGGGCACAGAGAGCGCCTGCGGGGACAGTTTTTATCCGATGGCCTGGATGGATTCTCGGATATACAGGTCCTGGAGCTTCTCCTGTTTTATTCCATTGCCCGGCGGGATACCAATCCGATTGCCCATCGGCTTCTGGATCACTTCGGTTCGCTGGCGCAGGTATTGGAAGCATCGCCGGAGGAGCTTTGCAGGGTAGAGGGTGTCGGAGAGAACACCGCCGCATATCTGCATATGATTCCGCAGGTGTGCAGACGCTACCAGCTGGATCGTACTTCAAACGCAAGGATCCTGCCGACGCTGGAAAGCTGTGCCCGGTACCTTCAGCCGTTCTTTTTCGGGCAAAGTGCAGAAACAGTCTATCTTCTTTGCCTGGATGCAAAATGCAAGGTTTTGTGCTGCAAAAAAATTTCTCAGGGCAGTGTAAACGCGGTGGACCTTCCCATCCGCCGGATCGTGGAAACGGCGCTGAGCTCCAAAGCCGCAAGTGTGCTGCTCGCCCATAATCATCCGGGCGGGATGGCCATTCCCTCCAATGAGGATATTTCCGCCACGCTCCGGGCAGCAGATGCGCTGCGGGCGGTGGATGTGCAGCTTGCGGATCACCTGATTATCTGCGATGATGATTATGTATCGTTAATGCAGTCGGGCTATATGACGGCAGACATAGGAGAGTGCGGCAAGGATGGATAAATTCAAACTGGTTTCCGAATATAAGCCTTCCGGCGATCAGCCGGAGGCAATCGATGCACTGGCGAAGGGCGTCGATCTGGGAATCCGGGAGCAGACGCTGCTGGGCGTCACCGGGTCCGGAAAGACCTTTACCATGGCCTCCGTTATCGAGAAAATCAACCGGCCGACGCTGGTGCTTGCGCACAATAAGACTCTTGCGGCGCAGCTTTGCTCTGAATTCCGGGAATTTTTTCCGGAAAATGCGGTGGAATATTTCGTGTCCTACTACGACTATTACCAGCCGGAGGCCTATATCGCGCATACCGATACCTATATTGAAAAGGATGCCTCCGTAAATGAGGAAATTGACCGCCTGCGCCATTCGGCCACGTCTGCACTGTTTGAGCGCCGGGATGTTATCGTCGTTGCGTCAGTCAGCTGCCTGTATGGTCTGGGTGACCCGATCGACTATGCAAGCATGGTGATCTCCCTGCGTGTCGGCAAGGAGTATCCACTGGATGAAATTCTGAAAAAGCTGACAGAAATCCGCTATGAGCGAAATGACATTGATTTTTCCCGCAATAAATTCCGCGTTCGGGGTGATACCCTGGAGGTTTATCCGGCGTACTGGTCCGGGCGTGCCATTCGCATCGAATTTTTCGGAGATGAGATCGATCGAATCAGCGAAATAAACGCAGTTTCGGGAATGACAGAGCGCTATGTTGACCATGTGGCTATTTATCCGGCAAGCCATTATGTCGCATCCAGGGAAAAGCTTCAGCGCGCAATGCTGGAGATCCGCAGGGAGTGCGATCAGCAGGTACAGTTTTTTCACGATAACAATAAGCTGATTGAGGCCCAGAGGATCGAGCAGCGGACGGCTTATGACCTTGAAATGCTTACGGAAATCGGATTCTGCAACGGAATCGAGAATTATTCCCGGGTCATTCAGGGCAGAGAACCCGGCTCCCCGCCGACAACGCTTCTGGATTACTTCCCGAAGGATTTTCTGATGTTCATCGATGAAAGTCACGTGACCATTCCCCAATGCCGGGCAATGTATGCCGGCGACCGCAGCCGCAAGGATGCACTTGTGAATTACGGCTTTCGCCTTCCTTCCGCTTATGACAATCGCCCGCTGAATTTTGGGGAGTTTGATAAGAAAATCAACCAGGTCATTTACGTTTCCGCGACCCCGGGAGAGTATGAGAAGACCCGCTCCGGGCAGATCGTAGAGCAGGTGATCCGTCCGACGGGGCTGCTGGATCCTCTGGTACAGGTGCGCCCGATTGAAGGGCAGATAGATGATCTCATCGGCGAAATCAATGACCGTACTGCCCGTCAGGAGCGCGTGCTTGTGACGACGCTGACGAAAAAAATGGCGGAGGATCTGACGGCGTACCTGACAAAAGCCGGCATTCGCGTCCGATATATGCATTCGGATATCGGTGCAATGGAACGGATGGAGATTATAAGGGACCTGCGCATGGCAAAATTTGACGTGCTGGTAGGCATCAATTTGCTGCGTGAGGGCCTTGATTTACCGGAGGTCAGTCTGGTGGCCATTCTGGATGCGGATAAAGAGGGCTTTCTGCGCAGTGAAACGAGCCTGATTCAGACAATCGGACGTGCCGCAAGAAACGCGCAGGGGAAGGTAATTATGTATGCGGATACGGTCACGCCCTCCATGCGCATGGCCATGGACGAAACCGCACGCCGCCGGGATATTCAGGATCGCTACAACAAAGCCCATGGCATTGAGCCGAAGACCATTATCAAATCTGTCCGGGATCTGATTGAAATTTCTTCTCCCACGGCGGAGCGGAAGGGAAGAACCGGCGTAAAGATGACAAAGGCTGAGAAAGAAAAGGAGATCGCGAAGCTCGAAAAGCAGATGAAAGAAGCGGCAAAGATGATGGAGTACGAATACGCCGCTGTCCTGAGAGACCAGATTATAGAGCTGCGGGGAAACGGAGGAAAGTAGCCGCGGCCGGGTGATGCCTTAAAGGAAATTTTAGAAGTTGAAGGCACCGTTTTATGTCAATTGCACTTGCTTTTTTGAAAGGTCAATGATAGAATAATTTTGATATTACCGCAAAGGCAGGGGACTGCAATGGATAAGAACGATTTTGATCTCGACGATGTCGATTTTGAAGAAGAATATGGCTTCGATCCCAATGATTTTTCATTGGATGACGATGATTTTAACTATTCCGATATATTAGGAGAAGGCGAGGCCTCCGAAGATCCGGATGCGACCAGAGCCTATCATTTTGACGAAAATGGTGACGTATTTGCGCAAGAGGATGCGCAGCAGGTTCCTGAGGAAGGCTATGATGAGGAACCCGCGGAGGCAGCCGGGCCGGATGATGCCGACATGAGCGGTGAATCCGATGATGGAAATCCACCGGATGAATACGGGCAGGAATATGACGACCCTGAGCAGGAGTACGAAGAGAACCCCGGTGACTACCCGGAGGATTATCCGATAGACGGGGATGAGCAGGGAGAGAATGCCCCAAAAAAGAAAAAGAAGGGCAGCATAAAGTTTCCGAAGCTTTCGCTTCCCAAGAAGAGTGGAAAGAAAAAGCCAAAAGCCGCGAAGCAGCCGTCAAAGCCGAATGCCGTTTCAAAGCTCATCGAGATGTACATGGAGCCTGTGGCCAGGTTTAAAGCTGAGGAGACCGCAATCGATCCGCTGGATCCGCGTTACATTCGCCGGAGGAAGCGGGAAAAGAAGCGCATCTTCAAGGATGTGTATCTTCCGGCCATGATTGTCATCGTTGCCTTGTGCCTGATGCTCAGCTTTATTGTCGGCTCCGTGTCCAACGCTCTTACGCTGAAGCGGAACAAGGATATCACCGCCCAGCAGCAGGCTCAGCAGCAGGCCAGCGCAGCGGATGCGGCAGAGACGGAATACAAGAGCATGATGGCAAAAGTAGAGACTCTTGTAACCCAGTATGATTACGACGGCGCGATTGAAC
>CAVIFH010000065.1:0-8968 GCA_963641615.1 bacterium
CGCGTGAACAGTTCACTGCCGGTGGATGTGTTAGGCCTGCTGTGAACAGCCGTGCTGTAGGCCAATGTTACGGATTTTTCCGTGCCGTCTGCATCTGTTCCGCCATTTGGGTCATAACGTATTTTCTTTGCATCTTCCGTTGCTTCCACACTGACGCGAGTGGGAAAGCGGACATCCTCAAGCCGCAAAAGTGCGCTGTCATCTCTGTACACCAGCTTGTAGCTGCCGCCGTAGTCCGCAGACAGAACTGTTTTCCCATCCTGCGCAGTCAGAATAAATTCCGCATCATCACCCGGGGAAATTCGCTGCCCGTTCGGATACGCAGAAACAGATTCCGATTCCGTTACGCACACCAGGATTGTCCCGTCGCTTTCCGTCTTTCCCGGATCCTCAAATATCAGGAAAAGGGACACAATACATGCAAGGATCCCGACTGAAACAAAGAAACCGGTATGATATTTTTCTCTGCGTTCCCACTTCATTGTACCAACTCCGAAAAAAAGCTGCAGGTGGGGGCAGCCACCTGCAGCCAAGCTTCTAGCCTTTGCAAACTCGAATCTGAGATTCTCCGGATTGATAAGCCTTAGCCTTTCGAATGACAACCCATCCCCAATAGCCAAAGCCCAAAACGAGGAGAACATCAAAGGCCATCAGGAAGTACTGCCAGACAGGTATGCTGTATCCCACAATTTCTCCGTTGACGGCATTTGTATTCGCCAACGTATACATTACATTGTGCATTGCATTGCGAATGACTGTTACATCCGAAGCGGAGCTGGAATTGAAGCTGTTCCAGAACCTGTTTTCGGACAGATTCAGGTCGCCGCCTGCATAGGCCTCCTGCCGGGTATTCATATAGGAGTTCGTGTTAAAGTCACAGATGACCAGTCCATCAAAGCCCCACTCTTCCCGGAGGACCTGCGTCAGAAGGCGGTAATCGCCGCCGGTCCACTGTGTTCCGATTCGGTTAAAGGAAGACATCACCGCGTGGTTATCCGCAATCTTAACCGCCATTTCAAACGGCTTCAGATAAATCTCACGCATACTCTGCTCTGTTACCCAGGAACAGCTGCCATAGCCGGTGGAACGATGGGTCTCCTGCTCATTCAGGGCAAAATGCTTCATCGTCATGAAAATACCCTCAGACTGAGCACCCTTGATTTCATAGGCTGCCATCATGCCGGTCAGGAAGCTGTCTTCCGAGAAATATTCAAAGTTTCTGCCGCCGAAGGCACTTCTGTGGATATTGGCACCGGGCCCATAGAGGCCGGAATACGGCATGCCGGAAACACGCCCTTCACTGTCGCCCCATTTGCCTTCCTCTGCAATGCTTTCACCCATTGCCTGTGCCAGATCAACATTCCATGTCTGGCCAAGCATAACCTCACAGGTATAAGCGTTGGTTCCGTAAATGTTTTTATCACTCATGAAGTTGCAGAAGCCAACCGGTCCGTCTGATTCCTTGGTATAGGGGATTCCAAGGCGGTGCACATCATAAGTCTGGAAAGCAGCTTCGTTGTAGATCTTTACCATTTCATCCGGCGTCAGCTGATCCAGGAATTCATCCCACTTTTCATCATCGTAGTCAACACCGTTCATATCCCGCAGGGTAATTACAGTGTCGTACGAGGCTCCCGTGGTGGGCATCTCGGTATATTCATTGGGATTGTTTGTCGTCGTATTCTCAATGAGGCTCTTGGTGCTGTCGTCAATGATCCGATCCTCATCCGTAGGCGGCTGCGGCCATGTTCCCTCCCAGTCGCTGCGGGAAAGCGTTCCGTTTACCAGATGGTCATCGGAATCGTCGAACAGATTGGTCACGGTTGCGCCGGTATCCGGATCGGTTTCATACCGAATTCCGTCATCTTCAACGGTAAACGGAATTTCCACCACGCTTTCGTGGGCGTTCCGGCTGACATAGAGGGTATAGTCACCGCCGTCCAGCTCATATCCGGCAAATCCATTGCCATTGGCATCCGAGTAATCGTAGCTGGCAAAATCATAGGGGGATACTTCCAGGGTATATGTCCCGGACTCTCCCGGCTGAAGCAAGTCCGTCTTTACGAAACCGACCAGCACTTTGTGCGGCTTCTCAATTTCACCGGTGTAATAGGGAGCGCCTGCATACAGCTGCACAACGTCCTTGCCGGCGACATCACCCGTGTTGGTTACGGTCACCGTAACAGCATAGTCCTTGTCGGATTCAATTTCTTTTCCGCGCAGATCACTGTCATCTACTGACCATTCAAATGTTGTGTAGCTCAGGCCATAGCCAAAGGGATACACAACACTGTCCTCATACCATTCCTCGCCATCGGTATAGCCTCTGGTCTCATAGTAGCGATAGCCGACGTAAACGCCCTCTTCGTAGTCCACAAAATAGGCATTGTAGTCTGTGTACTTGTCGCCGTCTTCCGTGTTATTGTCGCCGAAGTTATTCCACACAGGGTCCTTGGTCAAATCTGTCGGGAAGGTATCCACCGTATGGCCGGAGGGATTCACCGAGCCCTTCAAAATATCACCCAAAGCCAGTGCACCGGTGCTTCCGGGACCCGGCAGATTCAGGCAGGCATCAATGTGGCCGAGGGAATCATCCTCAACGAAGCCCAGCTCCATTACGTTGGCGCTGTTGATGATCACAATTACCTTCTGGAAGCCTGCCGCGCAGACCTGGCGTACAAGCTCCTGCTCGTTCGGTGCAAGCTCCAGATAGTGCCTGTCCGCATCGTCTGAAGAGGTTCTCGGCAGGTCAAAGCCCTCGCCGCCGATTCTGGAAAAGACAATCAGCGCCGCATCGCTGTACGCACTGTAGCTGTCCGGAATCTGGTTGGAAACCAGGCTGTCATAGGGTGTCTCCGTTGCGACGATGCTGGAATTTCCGTTGTTTTCAATTTTAGGGTTGGAATCACGAGGCGATCCTGATTTGGAGTCATCCTCATAGAACGCCTTCAGCGTGGGGTTGCAGTCAAAGCCTGCAAGCTCCAGGCTCTCATAAAGCGTCTTTGACTCAGAGCTGTCACCGCCGCCGGATCCGGAGCCGCCGAACACGATATTTACGGAATTCTTTCCGAATACGCTGATCTTGGCTCCCTCCGCAAGGGGAAGAGCACCGTCATCATTCTTCAGAAGGACAATTCCCTCTTCAGCAACCGTGCGCGTCAGATCCGCGCCCTGCTGCTTGGCCTCTTCCTTGCTGCCGGTGGTTGTTGCGTAAATTGCCTCCTGTCCGTCTGCGTACTCCGCACGCTTCGATCCGAGTACCAGACAGACAATGCTGTAGAATGGTCCGATTGTTACCAGATAGTTGGCCACAATTGCAAATACAAGAACAATCGCGGTGACAATCATCCAGGTCCGTGATTGTTTATATCGCCATAACGTTTTCATTTGCCTATCCTCAGTCCATTGAGAACTTATCCATATTCTCCTGATGCTCGACCATCTCAATATTGGAGGATGCCACAATCTTTACACAGTCGATGATCGGAGCGGTTGCATACATGGTGCCGGCCATAGCCTTGGTGTTGGTTGTCGTCAGCGTAATAACATTGGTACCCTCATTGAGTGTGCAGTTTGTGCCAACGGTGAAGTCCTCAAATGCCTGACCATCCGTAAGAGAAATGTCCGTGTAATTCAGGGACTTGCCATTCAGTGCAACCGTAAAATCAGAGGAGGAGAATGTAATATCCATGATCTCCGCAGAGAGGCGCAGAATAATGGTTGCGTCAGAAACGGCTGCGTCCGATGTAAACTCGAAGGAAATGCTCAGGCCCTGATTGTACATATATGTCAGGTATACCCCATTGCTTGCGCCAAGGTTTGCCTTATCCTGGCTGATTGCCTGTGCACCGTCACAGCCGCCGGAGAAGCCCTGGCCATGGAAGCCGGACAGGTCAACATACTCTGCCTCCAGCGTATAGCTCTTGCCCCACTTTGCATAGAGGTCCAGATCCTCGCTTACCTTCGTGCCGGAGGAAAATGCCTGTGTCAGGCCCTCATCCGTATACCAGCCCAGCAGGGAATATCCCTCCCGCTCCGGTGTCTCGGTAGTCAGTCGGCTTTCTTTGGTGTGGGTAATTTTCTGGTCAGACATTCCGTCCGCGTTATAGTGATATGTAACGGAGCAGGAATTGCTGTCGCCGCACCCGGCCAGCATTCCGATGATGAGCACAACTGCCATCATCAGGCAGATAATATTGCGTTTTCTCATATTCAATCTCCTTGTTCTGCGGCTCCGGCAGTATCCTGCCGGAGCCGCATTTCATTTCCGCTGTCCGGCTTTACCGCAGTATGAAGGATGCAGCGGACAATCGCTTATTTACTTTTTCTTCTTTGCAGAAACAATAGCCACAACAGCAGCCAGAAGTGCAGCTGCACTCAGAGCAATGCAGACAATGCTCATCACATCTACGCTTGCACCGGTCTCCTGTGTCTCTTCGGCAGCCTGCTCCGCAACGGTAATGGTGAACTCCTCGCTGTAGAGCGTGCTGGCCGGTCCACTCTGGCCGCCGGAGCTGCTCTGCTCGGACTCTGCCTCGTCCTCGGACTCTGCCTCAGTTGCCGTGATGTCAACCTTCACGCTGTACACACCGGCCTCATCCGGTGTGCCATAAAGGATGCCGTCTTCCGTAATATTCAGCCAAGCGGGAGCGTCTGTCAATGCGTATGTGATCGATGCGATGGTATCATCCACCTTCACAACGTCGGAGGTGATCTGCGTCTCATTGTCAGCGCCAACAGTCCACTCGGTCTGTGCCAGCGTAAATGCAGGTGCAACCTCCAGTGTAAATGTAGCATCGGTGCTGTAGGTGCCGGTAGATGCATCGCTTCTGGTATTCACACGGCTTACGGTGGTAACATAGCGGTCAGCAACCAGAGTCAGTGTGAACTGGAATGTGCCGGTTTCCGTAGGTGTTCCGGACAGGACACCATTCTCATCGACCGTCACGCCTGCGGGCAGAGTGCCGTCAACAAAGTTATAATACTGCTCGTATGCATTCAGCTCTTCCAGGGTTGCGCCCAGATTGGCTTCTACAGCCTGGCCCTTAACCGCCTGAATCACGGTGCCGGACTTGCTCGTAAATGCCTCTGTATCCACCATGTTTCTATTTGCAGCCGCATTCACAGCTGTCTTCATCCACTGCATTGCAGTCAGACGGATTGCAGCATACTGGGTATCGCTTCTCTCGGAATCCACTTCCACATAGCCTTCAGCATTCCATGTGCCGCTGATGGCATTCGTATAGGAGTTGATGCCATGGGTACCGCCGGTACGCAGGTGATAGTTGGAATTGTCAGCGCCACCCATATCGGAATAGAACATGCCTTCCATGCCCCACTCTTCACGTACGACCACATTCTGGAACATGTAGTTGTTATCAGCACCGACTGTTCCGTAACGTGTATAGGAGCTCATGAATGCAACGCCGTTGCCGTCGGTAACGGACATCTCGAAGGGCTTGAAGTAGATTTCGCGCATTGCCTGCTCGTTGCACCAGACAACAAGTCCCTGGTTGTCCTGGCGGTGGGTCTCCTGATCATTCAGTGCGCAGTGCTTCACAGTGGGGATAATGCCCATGTCCGTAGCGCCCTCAATGACAGCCGCGCAGATAATGCCTGCCTGCACGCCATCGGAGGAGTAGTACTCAAAGTTTCTGCCGCCGAAGGGGCTGCGATGGATATTGGCACCAGGGCCATACCAGCCCAGGCAGTTCTGGAACAGGCCTTCGTTGCCGGTCATACGTCCCTGCTGATATGCAAGGTCTGCATTCCATGTGGAAGCAATCATTGTGCAGCAGGGCCAGTAGGTGCCGTTAAGCAGCTTTGCGGGGCCGTCATTTGCTTCGACCTTATCAAGGCCTGCACGATCAATGGAGGCAACCTCCCAGTCAAGGCTCAGGTAGGTCTTCAGCTCATCCAGTGTAAACTGGTTCATGAACTCTTCCCATGCCTTGGTTCCCTCGTCGTCACCCTGGACGACCTCACCGTCAACGATCTGGACATCAAAGTCAACACCAATCAGTGTCTGAATCTGGATGGTGTCTTCCTTGCTTGCGGCCTCGGCAGCCTGAGTCCATCCCTCAGGAATATTGCCGTTTGCAACATACCAGGGATCTGTTTCCTTATCATCCGCAGGAGTGAAGTTTTCCTGATAATAGATATTGTCGATATCTTCCTGTGTCAGAACGCTGGTTTCCACAGTCGGTGCATCCGGCAGATGCCAATTGCTGCGGGAAACATACTGCACATTGGATGCGGACTCACCCTTCGGTGTTGCTGTGTAGTAGTAGCTGTCCGGGTCGGAGAACACAGCCTCAGCATTTGCCTTGCCGGTATCCTCTTCTCCCTCTTCGTTCCAGTTGTACTTTGCGGAAGAGCCGTCATAAAGAATGCCGGTTGCACCATTTACAGCAGTCTCATCGGATGCCTCTACCGTGTAAGCAATGACGCAGTCATCCTTGACAGTGTGAGAGTCGGAACGCAGGGAAACCTCATATGTGCCTGCCTCCAGCTCATAGCCGGTGAAGCCGTTTCCGTTCGCATCGTTGTAGTCGAAGGAAGCCATATCCTTCGCATTGAATGTGATCGTCAAGGTCTGGCTCTCACCCGGCTGGAGCAAATCGGTCTTTGCGTAGGTGATCAGATTCACGCTGGATTTCTCAATGCCGCCGTTGTAGTACTCCGGGGAGTAATAAACTTCCACGACATCCTTGCCTGCGTAGTCTCCGGTGTTTGTTACGCGGACCTTAATCTCTACGGTTGTCTTTGCATCCAGTTCCTTGGAAGCATTGCTGCTCACAATCTTCCACTTGAACTGAGTGTAGGACATACCAAAACCGAAGGGGTACACAACACCGTTCGTACGGTTATAATACGCATCCTTCTCGGCAGTGGCGCGGTCAACGCCGGGAGCATAGGAGTTGGCATCCACCGTGTAATATCCGTCAATCGTTGCAGCGGTTTCATACCACTTATAGCCGACGTAAATGCCTTCCTCGTACTCAATCTGCTGTCTGGGGGAAGAAGAGCCCCATGTGCTTGCAGCACCGGCCAGCTCCTGAACCGTTCCGTCCTCAGCTGTGTAGTAGATGCTGCCTTCGCCGCTGTTGTCGCCGGTCTGTGTCAGATCGCCGAAGTTGTACCAGGTGGGATCCTGTGTATGATCTGCGTCATACACATCAACCATCTTGCCGGAGGGGTTGACCTCACCGCGGAGGATCTTGCCCAGGTACTCCAGTCCGCCTGCACCGGGGTTGCCGATCCAGAGAACGCTGTCGATCTGGTCATCGTCTTCCAATACAGCCGTCTCCAGTGCATTGGAGGTATTCAGCAGGACAATAATCTTGCCGAAGTTCTGTGCCTCTACATGCTTGATCAGCTCCAGCTCCTCCGGGAACAGCTCCAGGCTGTGGGAATCCACGCCCTCGTACTCCGTTCCTGCATAGTCGGCACCGGTACGGCCGTTATCAAATGTAGTGGTGGACTTGTCGCTGCCCTCGCTGCCCTCACGGGAGAATACGATCACAGCTGCATCGCTGTAGTAGTTGTAGGAGCCTTCAACAGACTTCATTGCATCCGGGTTGTTCACCAGATCCGCATAGCGGACGCTGGACGCGGAAGTCCACATGCCGTCGCCGCCGATGTTTAAATTCTCCAGATTTTCATAGTACTCACGTACTGTCGGGTTGATTTCGAAGCCGGCATTCTCCAGAGATCCAATGATCGTCTTCTGTGTCTGATACTCGCTTACGCTGCCGGCGCCGGAACCGCCGCCGCCATAAACGGTGTCATAAGCACCGCCGCCGAACAAGGTAATGTTCTTTACAGACTCATTCAGGGGAAGTGCGCTGTCCTTGTTCTTCAGCAGCACCATGCCCTCGCCGCCGATTTCAGCAGCAAGCCTCTCTGCTGCTGCCTGCTCTTCGGCAAATGTGGCAAAGTCTGTGTAGTACTTTCCGTCAGAGCTCTGCGCAGCCGCTGCAGGTGTCAGCATGCTTACGCCAAGCACAAGGGAAAAGCCCAGCGCTGCCACACGCTGAAATGGTTGTCTCTTCTTCATGTCGTTTATCTCCTCCAATTTGTTTGAACCTGAATGCCCTTGGGTCAGGCATCCATTGCTGTTCAAACTATAGCAAAGTAAAATTTGAGACTCAAGCAATCGTAGACAACCAGACCGCAGCTCTCGATATCCGGCCAATTGCCGCGATATTCGGCAAACATTCATCGTAACCGGCAGCGTTTTGTCGGTATCCGTTCCGCAGAATTTATGCAGTCTACTCATATTTTTGCCGCTCATATCGACGGATATGGGCATCCTGCCATTTTGCCTCATTGCTTACGCGGGATATTCGGTGCCGTGCGCCAAAAATCAGCCGCGCGTTTCTGCATCCGTAAGCAAAAACGCGCGGCTGATCGGCTTTTTATAAAACGCGAAATTTTCGGGTCAGCGGGCTGCTTCCTCCTGCTCCTGCTCTGCAAAAATAATCGACTGGTCACTTCTGCTCAGGCGCATGTACTGGGTAAGCACACTCTGTTTTTTCCTGCGGCTGATCGGCAGCTTTTTCCCGTCCGTCAGCTCCAGGTACTCGTTGTCAATCCGTTTGACAAAGATATAGTTGACAATATACCCCTGGTGAATCCGGAGGAACCCCTCTTCGCAGAGCGTTTCTTCCAGCTGATTCATGCTCAGCCGGCACTTCAGGGGCACTTTTTCCTGGCTCAGGTAGAAAAACTGATAGTCCCTGCAGCACTCAATATACATAATTTCAGGAATCGGGATCTGCACCCTGCCCTGATCCGTTTTGATTTCCAGCCGCCGGTTATCCTCCTGCGTCAGCGATCCTACATACAGCTTAACCACCGCCTGTATATCCTTCAGGTAGCTGCTTTTGCGCACAAAGCCAAAGGGTCTTGCCTGAAAGACTAACTATTAAAAGTCAAGTCCGAAATTGAAGAAATTCCGTGAAAC
>CAVIFH010000066.1:0-8892 GCA_963641615.1 bacterium
CCTCTTCCTCATCCTCAGCAGAAGTCTGCTGCATGCCGGGCCAGAAGCCGAAGAAGCCGCCGCTGGACTCGGAGCCGTCATTATACCATACACCGGCAGATCCGCCAACTTCCGGATCGAAGTTCTTCTGGATATGCGGGAAGTTAAAGGCCTTATAGATCGCGCTGCTGTAGTAGAAATCACCGGAGATGGTATTTTCAACACTGCTGGTCTCCGCTTCACCGCCATCGGTTGTGAAGCTGGGGTTGGTAACATACTCCGCATCCCAGGTAAATTCCGCCTGAATGCTGTACACAGCGTCAGCCTTTGCATCGGTCGTAGAAGCCTGGATGGAGTCGTCCGCGATATCCGTCACATCAATGACAACAACATCGGAGCTGTCTGCCTCGTTGGTCAGCGTCAGCTTGATGTCCGTCGGATATGCGGTACGGTCATATTCCATATCGGCGACCTTGATTGTCAGCGTGCCGGAGCCGACATTCCACATATACCCGAATGTCGGGGTGCCGTAATCCACAGCACCGGTGTACAGGTAATCACATTTGGCTTCAGGGGAAGCAATGTAGTCACTGTTTTCATAATCCGGGTAGGCTGCTACACGAATATTCCAGGAGCTGTATGTCAGTGTGGTAATATCCGCAACGTTGCCCGTATAGGAGGCGCTGCCGTCGTCCAGAATTTTTTCACTGGTGGCAGAGGCATCCTGTGTAACAGCATCAGCGTAGATGTATACGTAGTAATACTGTGCGTTTTCCACCGCATCAAAGGAATAGCTGCCATCGGCGTTCACAACGAAATTGGCAGGGGCGGCAAGGGCATTTTCCGCAACGGTTGCCGCAGGCTTTTCCGCTGCCCTGGCCTCCGCCTCAGCAATCAGGCGGTCGCTGTTCTTTGCCGTATTGATCACGTTCTGCATCTGCTTGATATATGTGCTGCTGTGTTCGCCCACATTGGAGCTGCACCCTGCCATCAGGGCAACACACAAAGCCGCAGCCAAAAGCAGACAAAGCTTCTTTCTCATTGTTCTCATTTTGCTGTCTCCTTTCCGTTAAAGCAGGAGATAATGCCGCACACCGCGGAAATCAGGCTCAGAATCAACAGAATCGCAGCGGGAATCGGGCCGCCCTGAGAGTTGAAAAAGCTGAATCCGCCGGTCAGACTGCCGTACTGCTGAATGTTGCCCCAGGTATCCGCCCAGACATTGTAGCTGTTGGTCAGAAACAGTCCCAAGCCGAAGCCGACGGCAACGACGCCGAGAAAACCAAACCACTGCGTTGCCGCATGATCGACCAGTGCATAGGCTCCGTAGAGAGCTGCACCCACAAGCAAGCACAAAACAACCACTGCATCCGCATACTGCTCATACACAGCGCCGTAAATAATGCACCCAATTGCGGCAGCAATTGCAAGAATTGCACCCACAAAGGCAGCCTTGGCACTGAAGCTTTTTCCTTTCAGCTTCATGTTCAGTTCTCCTTTCTGATTTCAATTGTTTCCTGCTTGGAGATCTTTGCATTTCTGCATGCCTCAATGATCGCCAGTACAATGCAAATCACAAGCAGTGCTCCGATTACAATATTCGCAATCACGACTGCCATCTCCCACGCGGGCACAATGGACACGACCGTGCCGCCGTTGCCCAGGCCATTCATGCTGGCAGTCTTGGTCATAACGTACAGGTTGCGCTTTGCAGCCTGACGCATCAGCTTCAGGACATTGCCGTCTCCGCCGTTAATGGCTTTCAGGATCTTGGAGGAGTTCGAGCCGTTGGAGTCGCAGCAGCTGTAATCCATGCCGGCTTCCAGCTCTTCCAGCGTGTTGTTGTAGTAGCCGGTATTGACATAGCCGTCGGAGGTAACGTGGCCCTTGAAGCCCCATTCGCCGCGAAGCACGGTGGTCATCATGGCTTTGTAGTTCTTGCCGAGGATCGGTCCGATACGACCGGTTGTTGCCATAACGCTCAATGCACCGCCGGCGAAGGAGCCCTCAAAGGCACGCAGATAAATCTCGCGCAGCGCCTGCTCGTCTACAAATACAGACAGGCCGGTACGCTTCTCTTCCTGATCGTTGCAGCACATATGCTTGACGCAGGTGATGCAGCCGACGGACTGCGCGGCCTCTGCCTCATAGTAACCATTGTAGTAGTCAAGGATTGCGTCCTCTGCCCAGTATTGGTTCACACGGCCGCCGTAAGTGGTGCGGTGCAGGTTGCCGGCGCCATACCAGATTTCGTCCTTGCCGTTGAGGGTGCACAGCAGACCTTCATACAGTCCGCGCAGGGTGCTCATTTCCTTATTCCACGCGCGGGCATTCACAGGGTGAGACACGAACTGAACGGAGCTGCCTGCTGCATTCGTATCGTCGTCGCCCTTTGTATTGCCGGGGATATCCAGCTCAGAAACGGTGTTCACGGACTTGGAGTCGGTCATGGTATTGCACAGCTGCTCAATGGTCAGCTGATCCAGGAATTTATCCCACGCCTCATCGTCGTCAAAGTCCACGTCGATCATATCCACCAGCGTCAGGCCATTGTCGACGCCCTGGGTAAAGCTGTCCACGCTGGGGGCATCGGCGGGTGTTTCGTAGTAGTAATTGGAGAGTACATCCATCATCTGCTGCGTTGCATCCAACTGGGTCTTCTGCGGCCAGGTTCCTTCCCAGTCATTCCGGGTCATGTAAACATACTCATAGCCGTCATAGTAGTTAAGGTCCGCATCGTCGAATACGTTCTCAACCTTTGCATCCGTGTATACGGAGGTGCTGTAGGTCTGCGCATCCAGCTCTGCCTGATTCCATGAGTAGGTCTTGGACGCATCGCCGTTTGCGGTCATTCCATCCGCCTTGGTGTAGCCCTTCGCCGCAAGAACGTTATTCAGCGCATCATGGGCATCGGAACCGATGGCAAGATAGTAGTCGCCGGAGCTGAGGATGTACGTGCCGGCGCCATAGGTATCATAGCTGGCAAGGAAATATTCCTTCACTTCAATTTCCAGCGTCTGGCTCTCGCCGGGAGCAAGCAAATCGGTCTTCGCGTAGTCAACAAGGGCGATTGCAGACTTCTCGACCAGATTTTCCTTCTCGTAGTCGCCGTAAGGTGTCTGTGCGTATACCTGCACAACATCCTTGCCGGCCGTATCACCGGTATTGGTAACGGTGACCTTTACGATGTAATTTTTGCTGTCCTTGTCGAAGGTGACGGAGTCAAGCTTCTGCTCAAAGGTGGTGTAGCTCAGGCCATAACCGAAGGGATAGCACATTTCCTCCGCATAATTCCATCCGTCTGTGCTGTTGAAGGTACCGGCGTTTCCGGAAGCATTTCCGGTATTCATGACCGTATCTTCGTAGCGGGTCTCATAGTACTTGTAGCCTACGTAGATACCCTCGGCGTAGATGATGTAGTAATCAAGGTTCTCATCGCCGTTGATCTGATCATACTCGTTAAGCTCGGCATAGTTGCCCCACTTCATAACTCCTTCCACGCCTGCGTTCACAACAGCAGGAGCGGACACGGAGCTGGATGCATAGGTATCAACCGTTTTGCCGGAGGGGTTGACGGTACCGGCGAGGACTTCCGCCAGTGCGGTGCAGCCATAGCTGCCGAGGGTACCGCTGATGATGCAGGCGTCTACATCGTACTCATCCAGGAAGCCAAGCTCCATCTGGAAATCAGAGGCAATGATGACAATGATAGAATCGAATATTCCCTCTTCCTTCTGCTCTGCAAGGTAGGCCATCAGTGCTTCCTCATTGGTGGACAGGTCCATCATTCGGCGGGCAGAGCCATCCTCATAGGTGTCATCTGCGGCGTACTGATAGATGTCGTTGCCCTCACTGCCGTTTCTGCACAGCACAACAACAGCCGCATCGTTATAGTCCTCCGCCCAGGTATCTTCCTTCGCGGTTACAGCAGCGATGTCAGCCTCCGCGACACTGCTGGTGCCGGTGCTGCCAAGCTCCGCATAAACCTCATCACACAGAACGGTATTGACATTTTCTGTGCCGAACTGCGTCTGCATGGCGCTTACGTAGTCCACATAGGGAATGTAATCCGGGCTGCTGCTGCGATAAATGTTGGAGTTTACGGATGCATTGCCGAAAAGGGTAATGCGGGATCCGGCCGCCAGAGGCAGAGCCTTGCCCTCGTTTTTCAGCAGGGTAATGGCTTCCTCTGCAATCTGCACATTAGCATCCGCAGCATCATAATACGCTTCAATCAATGCGGTGCTGTCATAGCCATAGTCATTTGCCCAATATACCGTATATTCGTCGGTGTTGCCGACGGTTACGGTATCGGTGATGTTCATGTTGCTGTTAATCCAGGTGGTGTTGCCCAGGGTCAGTGTGGTCAGTGACATACAAATCAGCATCAGCAGTGCCATCACCGCCGCCAGGCCTCGGAACAGGAATGTTTTCTTTTTCATGGTTACCTCCTAACTCTTAAATGCCTTTCATTGATTCTATTTACTTGCCTGCACCATCCTTCTGCACCATACCTCCTTTTTATTAAGGCGCACCCAGCATCCGTTTGCGGCTCTTGTCGGCCGCTCCTGCCTTGTCACGCGGTGCTGCCTCGGAACACTCCGTGAGGGACAAACTCGACTGTCCCCCGAAGGCTTCTCATCGTCACAAAAATATCACAAAAAATTCACTTTTGCGGGCAATTGCATAAAATGGCGGTTTTCACGCAAAATCCGTTTGCTTCATTGTGCGTTTCAACAAATCAAGGTGGTGGAATTTGTATACTTTTCAAGTTCCCCCGCCCGGGACGGGCAGCTGCCATAAAAATATATCTGCCGGAGGAAATCGCTTCCTCCGGCAGACACATGGCACGAATAGTTATATTTCTTTTTCAGCCGCAGCAGTATCCTCATGCTGCGGAAACAGCACCTTCAGCTCAAACCAGTTATTTTCCAGCTTGACCGTGGCACAGCCGCCGTATTTTTTTGCCGCCTGAAGCACGCTCTTCAGACCATAGCCGTGATTCAGTGGATCTCTCTTTGTCGTTATCGGCAATCCATCCGAAAAGCGGAGCTCCCTGTCGCAGTAATTTTCAATCCGCAGCAATACAAAAGATTTCTGCGAGGAGAGGGTAAGATGAATGAGCCTTTTTTCCGGGTTCTGAATTTTCTTTTCACATTCAATGGCATTATCCAATGCATTCCCGATGAGAGAGCATAGGTCGGCAGTATCCATAAAGGCGATCAGTTTCCCGTCGGCGACAGCCGTAAATGTAATTTTTTCACGTTTGCAGACCATACCCTTGGAGGTTAAAAGAATATCCAGCACCGGGTTTCCTGTTTTGTTTTCTGCCTCATAGCGCTGAATTTCGTCGGCCATTTTGTCCAGAAAGCTGTTGCGCTTTTCCTGATCCGATTCCATCCGCAGATATTCGATCTGGTGCTTCAGATCATGGTATTTCATATTCAGCGATTCAATGTTGTCCCTGGAATTCTGATACTGCCGATACTGGCTGTCCAGCAGCTTTTGTGTGGCATCCAATTCCCGGCGGGTATGCAGAGCAAGGCACTGCAGCATATGCGCGAAAAGGAATACCACGCCGCCCAGGTCTACCAGCGTTCGAATATTCATGATTTCCATTTCATACTGTCCGCTGAAGGGTGTTTTTTCTGTAACATAGCTTAAATTGCTGATGGCAAACGCAATCACCCCAATGGCAACCGCAGTTGCCGTTTCTCGCAGTGTAATGTCGCGAAGGACATTCTCCGGTGCAAATCTTTTTACAAGGCAGCCCATTGCAAGAAAAACAACGCCGTATACGGCAGTCAGTGCAGCAATGCTTTTCCAGGAGACGAGAGAAACATTCTGCATGTAGTATGACTGCAGCTGCCATAGGAGCGACGCGGCAAGCTCCGCCAGCAGGAAGGCATGGATGCAGCAATAGGCGCTCACCCGCAGCCGTCCTCCCCTGCACAGATGCAGCAGCACGAACATCAGCCCTGCTGCCGCCGCCATACAGGGAATCCAGAACGCAATCGGCAGATTATTCGTCAATGCAAGGAATGCACACTGAACTGCAAGAGAAATCAGGAGTGCAAGCCATAGCTTCCATCCGTTTATTCTGCGCCCCGATGGCAGGATATACACGAGGCAGGCGCCCCACTCCGCTATGGCAGTGTAAACTCTTGGGATACCCGGCAGCATTATTTTATCACCTCACCCATATAATCCGTCAGCGCAGTCATGAATTCATTGCGGCGGCTCCTGCTGAGCTGCAGCTTTTCCCCATGGACAACCGCGAAGCCATCCTCTACGCCGTCCACGTACTTCAGATTCACCAGATAACCGCTGTTTCCACGGCAGAAATGCAGAGGCTCCAGCTTTTCCTGCAGCTCCTTCATGGTGCCGATGGACGTAAACTGCCCGCCGTCGGTGTGGTAGATCATATTGTGGCCCTGGCTTTCCACATAGTAAATGGAATCAATATTGATCTTCCGGCTGCCTGCCCGGGAGGAAAGGATCAGGCAGGGGCTGCTGCGCTTCTTCATCCGCTCAATTGCCCGGTTAATCCGCTGGGCAAAGCCGAAATAACTGATGGGCTTCAGCACGTAATCCAATGCATCCACCTCGTACCCGTTAATGGCGAACTGGGCCATGTTGGTGATGAATATAATCACCACGTCAGGGTCTACCTTGCGGATTTCACGCGCGGCAGTCATGCCGTCCATATAGGGCATCTGTACATCCATCAGAATTAAGTCGTATTCGCACCTGTAGCTTTCTGCGATCTCATCCCCGTCACGGAAAATGGTCAGCTCGATGCGCTCGTTCTTTTCCTTTTCAAACTGGCGAAGATATTGCTCCAGCTGGCATGCATATGCCTGCTCGTCCTCTACAATTGCAATCCGAAGCACCCAAAGTCCCCCTTCATCTATATTATGGAAAACGTTGAACCGATTTATTGTTTATCCGGCGAAATTTCCATTATGGCTCCGGCTGCCGTCCTGCCTTTGCCGCTGCGATTTGCATGTCCCGATATTTCTTAGGTGTGACACCATAAGTCTGCTGAAAGATGCGATGGAAATAGCTGAGATTACTGTAACCGACAGCATGCCCGATCTCATCCACCCGAAGTGTTGTGCAGCGCAGATAATAGACAGCCTGACTCAGACGTTTCCGCTGAAGCAAGCTTTGGAAAGTGCTGCCCGTTTTGCGGTGAATCTCTCTGCTGAGCCAGTATACATCATAATTCAGTTCCTGTGCAATTTTTGTCAGACTGGCATCACAATAATTTTCCTCGATATATCGCAGAACCCGAACAACAACATCCTCCTGCATGCTTCGCATCGTCAATTTATCCGTATTGTTCATAAGCTCCATAAACAGGAGCCCCATGGTGGTCTGGCAAATACTGCGGCGGTTTGACTCCGTTCCTGCTAAAAGCGTAAAAATCAGGTTCTCCACAAGATTTTGGACAGTCAGAACATCTGCCACGCGAAAATGGAGAAATCTCGTATTCCCGGAGCCAAGGCTCTCCACCAGGAACGTACGCAGAGGCGTCCGGTCGGATCCCAGCATTTCCAGGACCTTATCAAAAAATTGCGGAAGAATAATAAAATTAACAGAAATGTCCTGTTCTCCCGCAGGCAGTATTTCATGCGACGCCCCCTGCCCCAAAAACAGCAGTTCTCCCTGCTGTAATACGACGGAAATCCCATTGGCAATGTGGGTCGTACTGCCCCGGCACACATAGACGACCTCCACGTAGTTGTGGCTGTGCACCGGGAAATGGGCGAACCGCGTGTGCGGACGAATTGTAATTAACCTGCCGCTTTGCAGCAGCTTCCCTGCGTCAATTACGTTAGAGGTTGCATCGATGTCCATGTAAATTCCCTTGTTCAGCTTTTGCCCCGTCAGAAGTGCCTTTTCCTCTGGGGTAATAACACTGAGCATCGATAAAAGATCTCCCCGCAGCATGCCGTTCAACGCCTCCATATACGCAATTATAGCCGAAAGCTTCTCATATTGCAAATGCAAATCAGGACACTTTTTCTGTCAAATGGCAATCTAAACTTTTGCGCTGTTCCATGCTTAAATATAGCCGGGTGATGAATGTGAAATATTATCTTGCCATTGACATCGGTGCGTCCTCCGGCCGGCATATTCTGGGCTGGCGGGAGAATGGGAAGATTCGTACCAAGGAAATCTATCGTTTTCCCAATGGTGTGCAGAAGAAGAATGGTCATTTGGTCTGGAACATGGACGATCTGGAATGGCAGGTGAGAAAGGGCATTGACCTGGCATTGGAAAGCTGCCCAGCGGTTGTGAGCCTCTCTATTGACACCTGGGGCGTGGACTATGTGCTGCTGAAGGACGGGAAGCCCATTTATCCCGTCTGCGCCTATCGGGACAGTCGGACGGAAGCAGTTGTGCCGAAAGTACATGAAAAGATTCCCTTTACGGAGCTTTACCGCCGCACCGGCTGCCAATTTCAAAGCTTCAATTCTATCTATCAGCTTTATGATGATTTGGAGCAGGGGCGGCTGGAACAGGCAGACAATCTGCTCATGATCCCGGAATACCTCCTGTACTGTCTCTGCGGCGTTCCGGCGAGGGAGTACACCAACGCCACCACCATGGGGCTGGTGAATGCCCAAACCCATGAGTTTGACACGGAAATTCTGGAAAAGCTGGGCTATCCCAAGCGGCTGTTTCCAAGGCTCAGCCAGCCGGGGACTGTACTTGGGACTTACAAGGGCATCACCTGTATGCTCTGCGCCACCCACGACACGGGTTCTGCCGTAGAGGGGATTCCAATGGATGGAAATCACCCCTATATTTCCAGCGGCACATGGAGTCTTTTAGGCGTGAAATCGGCGCAGCCTTTGACGGATGCTGAAAGCCAAAAGGCCAACTATTCCAACGAGGGCGGCG
>CAVIFH010000067.1:0-8891 GCA_963641615.1 bacterium
GTCCGTACACTGATGGAGGACGATCTGTCCGTATTTATGACCGATGCCTGGATTGAGGAAAAGGGAATGCAGAACATCGCCGCATTCCAGACCTTCCCGCAATTTTTCCTGCTGGCAAAGCGCTACGGCATCCCGTATGAGACGATTGTCCGCAAAATGACCGGCGCTACCGCAGACCGGTTTGAGATACCAAACCGCGGCTATTTAAAAGTCGGCTTCCATGGGGACGTGACGGTTATCAGGCCGGATGAACTCAGCGTTGACGAAACGAATCCGACCTTCACCCCCGGCGGCATACGCCATGTTTTTGTAAATGGTACTCCTGCCATCCTCGACGGTAAATATTTTACGCAGACAAGCGGCAGGGTTATTCTGAAAACGGAACATTAAGGCAGGGGCTGTGAAGAAAATCCTTTCAAAAAGTGGATGGCTCACAAGCAAAAAAGCCTGGGAGTCATCCACTTTTTTGGGTATAATTATGGTGTGAATCAATATATTAGTGCTCGCTCAGAGACGATTTTTTGCAGTCCATCTATATTTTCCTTGCAAACTGCTGCAAAGGAAATTTACGCACACGATTTTGACCGGTCGTTCGGTCGTTCTCACATAAATTCTCTCATTTCCCCGTTGCATTACAGCATATGCTCATGTATAATGATTTGGATTTTATATAATTTATGGGAGGAAGAGAAGGAAAAAGTGAGCAAAGAAACAGCTGAAATTTCGCAGGCAGCACAGGAAAACAAAATGGGCGTCATGCCCATTCAGAAACTGCTGCTGAACATGGCGCTGCCGATGATCATCTCGATGATCGTACAGGCGCTGTACAATGTGGTAGACAGTATTTATGTGTCTCAGGTATCGGAGAGCGCCGTTACCGCCCTGTCGCTGGCATTTCCCGTACAGAATATGCAAATTGGATTTTCCCTTGGTATTGCAGTCGGCGTGAATTCCCTGCTTTCCAAAAGTCTCGGTGAAAAAAATCAGGAAGCTGCCAATTACGCAGCCGGAAACGGAATCTTCCTGATGGTAATTGCCGTTGCTCTGTTTATGCTCTTTGGCATTTTCGGAAGCAGGCCCTATTTTGAAATACAGTCCACTGTACAGGAAACCATAGAAGGCGGCATCGCATATACAAGCATCTGCTGCGTTTTTGCCTTTGGCAGCTTTGCGCAGGTTTTGGGAGAGCGGCTGCTGCAGTCCTCCGGCAGGACCGTATACACGATGATCACGCAGTCGGTCGGTGCAATTATCAACATTATTTTAGACCCGATCTTCATTCACGGGTGGCTGGGGCTTCCCGCAATGGGCGTTGCAGGAGCTGCAATTGCCACAGTCATCGGGCAGTGGATTGCGGCTGCGCTGTGCCTGTACTTTAACATTCGCTTTAACTCTGACGTGCAGCTCGGGCTGAAGTACATTCGTCCCAGGATGCACACTTTAAATCCAATTTTTGCAGTGGGGATTCCCACGTTGATCATGAACAGCATCGGCTCTGTAATGAACTTTGGCATGAATCAGATTTTCCAAAGCTTTCAGGAAACGGCTACCGGTGTATTCGGTATCTACTACAAGCTGCAGAGCTTCTTCTTCATGCCCCTGTTTGGCACAAACAACGCGACCATTTCCATCGTTGCCTACAACTACGGCGCAAGGAAGCCTGAGCGCATGACCAGAACTCTGAAAATGTCCTTCCTGATGGGCCTCTGCTTTATGCTCCTTGGTCTTGCGGTATTTCAGCTGTTTCCGGAGGTACTGCTTGGGCTGTTCAACCCCTCGGAAGAATTCCTGCACATGGGTGTCAAAGCACTCCGGATTGTCAGCGTTCACTTTCCTATTGCGGCAATTGGAATTATGCTTGGTGCAAGCTTCCAGGCTCTCGGGAACGGTATATACTCTACGATTGTTTCGCTCTGCCGCCAGCTGCTGGTGCTGCTCCCGGTTGCATACCTGCTGAGCCTGACCGGAAATGTAGACACCGTGTGGTGGAGCTTTCCCATTGCCGAGGTCGTAAGTGCAGCCGTTACGCTTGTTCTTTTCCGCCGGCTGTACGCAAAGAAGATCAAGCCGCTGCTCTGAGGCACCCCATAGAACGCCAGAGGCGCCACCGGTTTTCGGTGGCGCCTTAAGCACATATATACCTGATTTACAGATATTGCTTCATGGATTCGGAAACGTTCGCCGGATCCTCGGAGAGCGTAAGGGTAATCTCCATATTATTGTCATCGGCAAACTTTGCTGCCCACGCAACGAAATCCTCTGCCGCTGCCAGGTTCTGACCAATGGTCTTGTACAGGTTGTCAATAAATACATGGGTGATATCAAAGTTGCCGGCATGCATGCCGCTCAGGAAGCCCTTCAGCATCTCCGCAGAGCAAATGCCGTATTCCTGGGAATCAACCAAACGAACCTTATAGGTAACATCATAGGTAAGCTTCTTGCCATACTCAATGCAAACAACATCGCCGGTGGCCTGTGCCACGGAAGCATTGATGCCGTCGATCAGTTTCTTTGTCTTTCCGGAGCCTTTCAGGCCCATAATTACATGAATCATCGGATTATCCTCCTTCGCTGTGCCAGAATAATTGGCTTGGTATCATTCTAACAGGAATCGCGTAGATTTGCAACTACTATTTATTTAAATTTCTATGCATCCGGCTGTTTCGGATTTGCTGTCATCCCGGATAAATTGCCTCCGTACGGGTCAAATTCCGGTGAACCGGCAGGATTTATCTTCAGGATATTTGCGGAAAGTGCGCAGGACATCTCCATAAAATAGAAAAGCTCCCCTGCCTTCTCCTCATTTAAATTCCCGCAGTCCATGGTAATTACAGGGATCCCGCTCTCAAAATGCACCAGCGCGGCAGCCTGGCAGGCACATTCGCCGATCTCATCCGGGCTTCTCCCCGCAATGGCATTCAGGCCGTCCGGATCCTTTACATCGGTTCCGATGGTATATCCATGGGTAAATGGGTTAAATCTTACAAGTGTCTCAAAAAGGCTGCCGTTTCCGCTTGAAAGAAGCTGCCCGATGGAATACAGGTCCGTGGGGAACTCTGCCGGAGCCGGGAAAAGGCACCGCTCTGCGCTTCCTTCGGATGCACCGAAGAGCTGCTGCCACCAGGCCCCGAATGTCCGGAACCCTGGCTCAAAGCCTCCCAAGACCTCAACCGTTTTCCCGCTGCGGAGCATCAGATTGCGCACTGCCGCGTACAGCCAGACCGGGTTTTCGTAGGACGTAGCTGCATAATTCTCCATGGCTTCCGCGGCACCGGACATCATTTTCCGGATATTCAGCCCGGCAACAGCCATGGGGAGCAGCCCCGCAGGGCTAAGCACAGAAAATCTGCTGTCCACATCCGCAGGAATGGAAAAGCATCTCCATCCCTCAGACTGTGCCATCTGATGCAAATTACTCCCCGAACTGCCTGTAACCGCAATCATGCGTTTTCGCGCGCCATCTGTTCCGTATCTGCGTTCCAAAGTCCATCTCAGCTTGCGCAGGGCAATGGCTGATTCTATTTCACTGCCCGACCCGGAAATAGCAGCAACGGAAAAATCCTTATCCTCCAGCGTCTCCTTCAACTGTGCCCACCGGCGGGTGCTGAAGCTGTCTCCGGTATAAATAAGCTGCGGCTCTCCCCTGCTCCCGCTGCCGGCACTGCAGGGCTGTCCGCACAGCAGATTAACGGCAGCACGTGCCCCAAGGGTAAAATTCCCCGCGCCAACGACAACTAACGCGTCCGATTCCTCACGAATTTTTTGTGCCTGCTCCTGTATACGCTGGATTTCCGGCAAAAAATCATGGGCAGGAAGCTTCATCCACCCGTAATGCTGAATAAGGTCATCTCCCCTGCTGTTTAAGCAGGCATGGGCAGCAGAAACCTCCCTCTCAATTGACATCAGGTCAGAGAATTCAATACTCCCCCACACATTGGAAATGTCCACTTTTATCATTCACGCAGCACGCCCTTTCAATGCGGTACACAATACACAATCGGTATGTATTCTATCGCAAACCCGCATGCAAGGCAAGAAAAATTCAATAAACCCCGCCTTCCATCTGCGCAAATCTTTTTCGCTGCGCATACAATTTTTATGGACACCGCAATTGACCGATGATATAATAAGCGAAACGTCTCGCGCCTTTCCATTGATGCGCAGAATCACAAGTGAGGAGAATTGTCTATGTCTGCATTTTCCGGTGCAAACCTGCTGATTACCGGCGGAACCGGTTCCTTCGGCAATACTGTTTTAAAACATTTTCTGGACACCGATATCGGCCAGATTCGTATTTTTTCACGGGATGAAAAGAAGCAGGATGACATGCGCCACCAGCTTCAGGCCACGCATCCCGACAGTGCAAAAAAAGTAAAATTTTATGTGGGCGATGTCCGTGACCCCCAGTCCATTCGGGACGCCGTGCCCGGAGTGGACTATATTTTCCACGCGGCTGCCCTGAAGCAGGTGCCGTCCTGCGAGTTTTTCCCCATGCAGGCCGTAAAGACGAACGTAGAGGGCACCGACAATCTGCTCCGCGCGGCAATGGAAGAAAAGGTAAAACGCGTGGTGTGCCTTTCTACCGACAAGGCAGCCTATCCTATCAATGCAATGGGCATTTCAAAGGCAATGATGGAGCATGTAATTTATGCAAACGCCCGTGTCGCCGCAGAGCGCGGCAGCACAACCATCTGCTGCACACGCTACGGAAATGTAATGTGCAGCCGCGGCAGTGTCATTCCGCTGTTCATTGACCAGATTCACGCCGGGAATCCCATTACCATTACAGACCCCAACATGACACGGTTTCTGATGAACCTGGATGAAGCGGTAGACCTCGTAAAATTTGCCTTTGAGCATGCAAATCCGGGGGATCTGTTTATTCAAAAGGCGGATGCATCCACCATCGGAGATCTTGCCAAAGCGGTTCAGCAGCTTTTCGGCGACACCGGCACGAATGTGATCGGGACCCGCCATGGGGAAAAGCTGTATGAAACACTCATGACCCGTGAAGAGCGGCTTCGCAGCGAGGACATGGGAAATTATTACCGCGTAGCGGCAGACAGCCGTGACCTGAATTACGATAAATTCTTCGTACAGGGGAAAGTATTCACCCAAGCGGAGGAATCCTATACAAGTCAGAATACAAACCTGCTGGATGTGGACGGGACAGTGAAGAAGCTTTTGACAACAGACTATGTGCGGGAAGAGCTGGCCGGCATCCGCCACAACTGAGAGGCAAAATGAATATTTTAGTAACCGGTGCCAGAGGCATGGTGGGAACTGCTCTGGTTCATAACCTGGAAAATCTTCGCGACAGGAAAAACAAGACCCGCCCAAACCTGTGCATTGAGGATATTTATGCATATGACATCCAGTCTGCCCCGGAGGAGCTGGAGGAATACTGCGAAAAAGCAGATTTTGTTTTTAACCTTGCGGGGGTAAACCGGACGGCCGATCCGAATGATTTTACCCGCGGCAACTTTGGATTTGCCTCTGATCTGCTCAATTGTCTGCGCAGGCATGGCAATAAGGCACCAATTATGCTCTCTTCCTCCGTTCAGGCGACCCTTGCCGGTCGATTCGGCAACAGCGAATACGGCCGCAGCAAGAAAGCGGGAGAAGAGCTGTTCTTTGACTATGCCGCGGAAACCGGCGTAAAAGCGGCGGTTTATCGCTTCCCGAATCTGATGGGGCACAGCCGCCCGAATTACAACAGCGCCGTGAGCACATTCTGCTGGGCAATTGCAAATGACCAGCCCTATACCGTAAATGACCGCTCCACGGAGTTGGAGCTCCTGTACATCGACGATCTGGTGGAGGGAATGTTCGACCTTCTGGAGGGGAAAGAGCAGCACTGTGAATATGCAGGAACCGAAGCCGTTCCCTGTAAGAACGGGCGCTATTGCTGCGTCCCCGCAACACATAAGGCGACCTTGGGCGAAATTGTAGACCTGCTGCAGGAATTTAAAGCACAGCCGCAGAGCCTGATGATGCCGAAAATACCGGAGGGGTCCTTTGCCAAGAAGCTGTATTCCCTGTACCTGACCTATCTGCCGACGGAGCGCTTTAAATATGCGCTGCATATGAATGAAGATGCCCGGGGCTCCTTTACGGAGCTGCTGCATACATTGGACTGCGGGCAGATATCCGTTAACATCAGCCGTCCCGGCATAACCAAGGGGCAGCACTGGCACAACAGCAAATGGGAGCAGTTCATCGTCGTATCCGGACACGGCATCATTCGTGAGCGCAATATCAGCACCGGAGAAACCGTAGAGTTTGAGGTCTCCGGCGATAAGATAGAGGCTGTATACATGATCCCCGGCTGGACGCACAGCATTCTCAATCTGTCTGAGACAGAAAACCTGGTCACAGTCATGACCTGCAATGAGATTTTCGACCCGGAGCACCCGGATACATTCCGGGAAGATGTATAAACCGTATTGCCGTAATTGCTTTCGGTAAGGAAAGGAGCGTCCTGCATGGATGTCGCATACCTGATCATATGCCACAAAAATCCAAATCAGGTACTGCGCCTGATTGACAGGCTGTCACAGGGAGAAGGCGACGTCTTTGTACATATCGATCAGGACGCGCCCCAGGATATGGTCTCGCAGCTGTCCGCACATTGCAAAGGCAATAAGTGCTTTCTGGTACATGACCGTCTGCACGGGGGACTTGACTGCAGACGCATAATCGATATCACCATGAACTGCATCAGGGAGGCTCATATGCATGCCGCCCAGGCCGGGAAGCAATACCGGTATTTTCTCCTGCTGAGCGGGCAGGATTACCCCATTGTACCGGTCCCTCAGATTGAGGAGCGGCTCAGCGAAATTTATCCCGTGCCGATTCTGGACTGCACAAAAGCCGAATGTGGGAACTGGGTCGTAAAAAAATTTGAGCGAAACAGATATCTGATTCACTATCGAGATTTCGTCCTGAATCGCAGCTGGGGGCCCCTGCGTTTCCTGCTGCAGACCTTTGGTGTCCTGCAGCGGCTGGTGCTCAGGTTATGCGGCGCCACGACCATGCAGCGAATGGCTCGTGAGAACATTTCTCTGTTCGGCGGCTCTGCATGGTGGATTCTGCCGGATACCCTTGCAGAAAAGATATTCACGGAATATGAAGCGAAAACAAAGCTGTCGGAAGCCGTCCTTGAGGAATCCGCTACGCCTGAGGAAACCTATTTCCAGACAATGGCCATGCAGACAGCATTTTCCGGTCAGATTCATTTAAACGGCCCGCAGGATACTGCACAAAACTGCAAAACCTATGCGGACTTTGGCGGCAGAAGCGGCCGTCCCCTAGTTTGTCACCCCTATATTTTAACATCTGCGGACTTTGACCGTCTCAAAGCATCCGGCTGCTGGTTTGCAAGAAAATTTGATGAGCAGGTCGATACATCCCTGATGGACCGGATCGACAGCGAACTTCTTTAAATCGAAAAAATTTTTGGATAAAGGTCAGATACAAATGGGAGATTACAGTAAAATAGCCTTTCAGAACAACGGCAGGCTGAAGCTGCTGATTATCGTCGGCACACGGCCCGAAATTATCCGTCTGGCGGCAGTGATCACGAAGGCACGCAAGTACTTTGATGTCATTCTGGCCCATACTGGGCAGAACTACGACTATAACTTAAACGGCATCTTTTTCCGGGATCTGGAGCTGAAGGACCCTGAGGTCTACCTGAATGCCGTAGGCGCAGACCTGGGTGAGACCATGGGCAATATTATTGCGGAGAGCTATCGGCTGATGACCGCAATTCAGCCGGACGCAGTGCTGGTACTGGGCGACACCAACAGCTGCCTGAGCGTGATTGGAGCCAAGCGGCTGCATATTCCGATTTTTCACATGGAGGCCGGCAACCGCTGCAAGGACGAATGTCTGCCGGAGGAGACGAACCGCCGCATTGTGGATATCATCTCCGATGTAAACATGGCCTATTCCGAGCACGCCAGACGATATCTGGCAGATACCGGCCTGCCCCGGGAGCGCACCTATGTTACCGGCTCCCCCATGGCAGAGGTGCTGCACCGGAATCTTGTCAAAATTGAAGCCTCCGATATTCATGCCCGGCTTGGACTGGAAAAGGGCAGGTACATCCTCCTTTCTGCCCACCGTGAAGAGAATATCGACACGGAAAAGAATTTCACATCCCTGTTTACCGCAATCAACCGCATGGCGCAGAAATATGATATGCCGATACTCTATTCCTGCCATCCCCGCTCCAGAAAGCGAATCGAGCAAAGCGGCTTTCAGCTGGATCGCCGCGTGATTCAGCATGAGCCCCTCGGTTTTCATGACTACAACTGCCTGCAGATGAACGCTTTTTGCGTTGTATCCGACTCCGGTACACTGCCGGAGGAATCCAGCTTCTTCACAAGCGTCGGCCACCCGTTTCCGGCAGTGTGCATCCGCACCTCCACCGAGCGCCCGGAGGCGCTGGACAAGGCATGCTTTATTCTCGCCGGGATCGAGGAGCACAGTCTGCTCCAGGCAGTGGATGTGGCAGTAGAAATGAACCAGAACCGCGACCTTGGAACACCGGTACCGGACTATACAGACGAAAACGTCAGTGATAAGGTCATAAAAATCATCCAGAGCTACACCGGTGTTGTAAACAAAATGGTTTGGCACAAGCAGTAAGCCGCCGTTTTTTGCTTGACACTCCCCTCTTTTTTAAGTAGAATAGGGGAGCAAAAAAGCATGCCCCGGTAGCTCAGCTGGATAGAGCGTCCGCCTCCTAAGAAAACAGGTCAGCGTGAGTCTGCTGCAGCTTTGAGATTTTGTCGGGAGTTCGAATCGGGTTCGATTTTCGCCTCCGATGCGACAGCTGTGATTTCCTTTGCTAAGCAAGGTGAGCGGCGCCATGTCGCAAATTC
>CAVIFH010000068.1:0-8882 GCA_963641615.1 bacterium
GTTTATAACCTGTGGATTTTCAGATTCCGGCTGTGGATTTTTTTCCCGCGGATCTGCTGGACTTTTCAGAGTTATCCACATAACTTTCTACTACTGCTTCTATTACTGCCTGACTTATTTATGGATAGATATATCTATTATTATTTAGACAAGAAAGGATATTGCCATGCGCTTTACCTGTGAAAAAAATCAGCTTCTGCAGGGACTGAATATTGCCGGAAGAACCGTCTCTCCCAAGAGTGCCCTCAGCGTTCTGGAGGGTGTGCTTTGCCGTGCGGGAAGCGGACTTACCCTCACCGGCTACAACATGGAGACTGCCATTTCCTATCAGATTGACGCGGAAGTCACCGACGGCGGGGAATGCGTCTTTCCCCGGCTGTTCAGTGACATCATCCGCCGTCTTCCGGAGGGGCCTGTTACCGTCGTCGTAGACGACAACTACCATGTTTCCATCCGTTCCGGCTATTCCCTGTTTACCATCTGCGCGGAAAGCGCGGACGAATACCCGGATCTGCCGGATGTGGGAGACGGGCATCCGGTGAGAATGCCCCAGAACCGGCTGAAGGAAATGATCAACGGCACGATTTTTGCCGTTGCGGATAATCAGTCCCGTCCCGTTCAGAACGGAGTCAAGTTTGAGGTGACGAGAGAAACCGTCACTGCAGTAGCCGTGGACGGCTACCGCCTTGCGAGAAGAACCTACCATCCCGAGGAGCCGAACGACCGGGAGATTAATTTCGTGGTTCCCGCCTCCGGTCTGAAGGAGCTGGAGAAAATTCTGACGGACAGCGACGATGTGGTAAAATTTACCCTCGGCAAGAAGCATATTCTCTATCAGGTGGGGGATGCCATTCTGATTTGCCGCCTGCTTGAGGGAGATTTTCTGGATTGGAAAAAGGTCGTTCCCACAAATTGCCCCATTAAGCTGGTTACGAACGTATATGACTTTGCGTCCTGCGTGGACAGAGTCGGACTGGTGGTTTCCGAAAAGTACAAGAGCCCCATCCGCTGTGTTTTCGGAAATCAGGAGGTTCAGATGCGCACCGCTACCACCATCGGCGCGGCAGAGGACCGCTGCGCCTACGCGGGGGACGGAAAAGAGTTGGAGATCGGCTTTAACGTCCGCTATATGGCGGATGCTCTCAGAGCCGTTCCCAGTGAAGAGGTTACCCTGGAGCTTACAAACGGACTAAGTCCCATCGTCATGACCCCGGTGGACGACAAGGAGGATTTCTCCTATATGATTCTGCCGGTACGAATCAAGAGCTGAAAAGAAGGAAAAGATATTGAAGGTAACGGTAAAAAAGAAGGAAGCCCCCCAGCCCCTGATCATTTCTACGGAGTATATCAAACTGGACGCGGCTATGAAATTTGCTTTTCTGACGGGTACCGGCGGGGAAGCGAAGGAAGCGGTGCAGTCCGGGCAGGTATGCGTCAACGGAGAAGTATGCACCATGCGGGGAAAAAAGCTCCGCCCCGGAGACAGCTTTTCCTATGACGGGAAGACCTTTGTAATTCATGGGATTAAATGAGATATATCTCCGCGGCTTCCGCAATTACGGGGAGCAGACCTTCCGGTTTGACCCCGGGGTGAATCTGATCGTCGGCCAGAATGCCCAGGGAAAGACGAATCTTCTGGAGGCCATTTCCTTTTTAGGCAGCGGAAAAAGCTTCCGGGCGCTGAAAAACGCGGAAATGATCTCCTTCGGATCAGACTTTGCGGAAATCATCGGCAGCTTTACGGCCCAGGACCGCCAGCAGAAAATCCGGTGGCTTCTGTTTTCCGGAAGGCAGCCCCGGCAGCTGGAGATCAACGGCGTGCGGAAGAAAACCGCCGCCTCTCTTTCCGGGCTCCTGCCGACGGTGCTGTTCTGCCCGGAGGATCTGCTGATCCTGAAGGAAGGGGCATCGGCGCGGAGAAGGTTTGCTGACGGCATTCTGTGTCAGCTCCGGCCGAATTACGAGGCGGCACTGGGGGAATACAACCGCATTCTGGAGCGAAAAACCCAGATTTTGAAGGATGCCCGGGAAAACAACGCGGCAACGGACATTCTGCCGGAATATAACCAGCGCCTCTGCCGCTACGGCGCGGTGATTATCTCCTATCGGGCACGATTTTTCGAGGCCCTGGGCCGGGAGGCGGCGGTTTTCCACGGCTGCTTTTCCGGCGGAAAAGAGGCGCTTCAGCTCAGCTATAAAACGGTTTCCAATATAGAGGACCCCTTTGCTTCGATTAAGGAGTTGGAAGGGAAGCTCCATGAGCATCTGGAGCGGCACAGCCGGGCGGAGGCGGAAAGTGCCCAATGCCTGACCGGACCCCACAAGGATGATTTTGAAATATCCCTCTCCGGGGTCAACCTGAAGCTATACGGCTCTCAGGGGCAGACGCGCACGGCAGCAATCAGCCTGAAGCTGGCCCAGCGGGAGCTGATGCGCCGGGAATTTGAGCAGGAGCCGGTCCTGCTGCTGGATGATGTGCTCAGTGAGCTGGATGCGGCCCGGCAGGATTTTATTCTCAATCAGATCGTAAGCGGGCAGGTATTCATTACCTGCTGTGAGCCCGGCAGATTTACAAAGCTTGGAAAGACAATGGAAATAGAGCACGGAATGTTAAAATAGAACTTTCACGCTCCCTATGGAGGAATACTATGACAGAAGAAATAAAGACAGAAGGAACACAAGTCCAGGGTGAATACGGCGCGGATCAGATTCAGGTGCTGGAGGGTCTGGAGGCCGTCCGGAAAAGGCCCGGTATGTATATCGGCTCTACATCCTCATCCGGTCTTCACCATCTGGTGTATGAAATTGTAGATAATTCCATTGATGAGGCACTGGCCGGGTACTGCAAGCACATTACGGTTTCCATCAATCCGGGAGACTCCATCACCGTCACCGATGACGGCCGCGGTATTCCTGTGGATATTCAGCCCCAGACCGGCCGTCCTGCGCTGGAGGTCGTGTATACCGTGCTCCATGCCGGCGGAAAGTTCGGCGGCGGAGGATATAAGGTCTCCGGCGGACTTCACGGCGTGGGCGCTTCCGTTGTAAATGCTCTTTCCGAGTGGCTTCAGGTGCGTGTCCACAAAAACGGACAGATTTATGAAATGCGCTTCTCCCGGGGAAATATCACCCAGGAAATGAAGGTAGTTGGGAAGACCGACCACACCGGCACCGAGGTCACCTTCCAGCCGGACCCGGAAATGTTCGATACCCTGGAATACGACTATGAGACGCTGCACGAGCGCATGCGCGAGGAGGCATTTTTAAATGCCGGTCTGCGGATTTCCATTGCGGATAAGCGCACCCCGGAGGGTCAGTCGGATACCATGTACTATGAGGGCGGTATCCGCGAGTTTGTAAACTGGGCAAACCGGAATAAGACCCCTATTCACGACGATGTGATCTATATTTCCGGAAGCAAGGGGGACGCCTCCGCGGAGATCGCCTTCCAGTATAACGACGGCTACAATGAATTCATGATGAGCTTTGCCAACGATGTGCGCACCCCGGAGGGGGGCATGCACGAGACGGGCTTCAAGACTGCCCTGACCAGAGCCATCAATGCCTACGGCGAGAAGAACGGCATCATCAAAAATGGAGACAAGGTCTCCGGCGACGACTGCCGGGAGGGAATTACCGCCATTATTTCCGTAAAGCTGACGGATGCCCAGTTTGAAGGCCAGACAAAGGCAAAGCTTGGCAATGCCTATATCCGGGCACTGGTGGATCAGCTGGTATCCGACCAGCTGACGACCTATCTGGAGGAGCACCCACAGACTGCAAAGGTCATTCTGGAAAAAGCCATGATGGCGAACCGGGCTCGGGAGGCTGCCAGAAAGGCCCGGGATACCATCCGCCGCAAAACCGGACTGGAATCCGGCCAGATGCCGGATAAGCTGCAGGACTGCAATGAGCGCAACCCGGAGCTGTGCGAAATCTACATCGTCGAGGGTGACTCCGCAGCCGGCTCCGCCATTCAGGGCCGTGACTCCCGCTTCCAGGCAATTCTCGCCATGTGGGGAAAAATGCTGAACGTGGAGAAGGCCCGGGCAGACAAAATATACGGCAACGATAAGATTTACCCCCTGATTGTGGCATTGGGAGCGGGTATCGGCGACGAATTCGACTTAAATAAGCTGAGATATCATAAAATTGTCATCATGTCCGATGCGGATGTGGACGGCGCCCATATCCGTACCCTGCTTCTTACCTTCTTCTTCCGCTATATGCGCCCGCTCATTGAGCACGGCTATGTTTACAGCGCGGTGCCGCCCCTCTACAAGCTTACCAGGGGCAAAACCACTCGGGTCGCCTACTCCGACGAGCAGCGGGATATGGTTTCCGCGGAAATGCGCGCGGACAATCCGAACGCCCGTGTGGATATCGCCCGCTACAAAGGCCTGGGCGAAATGGACCCCCACGAGCTGTGGGAGACCACCATGGATCCCGAGAAGCGTACCCTCCGCCGCATTACCCTGGACGATGCCATGCGGGCGGATGAGGTGTTCAACGTGCTGATGGGGGAGCAGGTGGAGCCGCGGAAAAAGTGGATCGAAACCAATGCCCGCTATGCGGTCAATCTGGATTTCTAAGGAGGTGACGACATGGCACATAATCGTTCCTATAAGCCTGAGGACATTGCGTTTCCCAATCAGGCAATTACCGAAAATAACCTTGTAAACGAAATGGAGAAATCCTACATCGAGTACGCCATGAGCGTCATCGTCGGGCGCGCCCTTCCGGACGTGCGCGACGGACTCAAGCCGGTGCACCGCCGGATTCTCTATACCATGTTTGAGAGCGGACTGACCAGCGACAAGCCCTTTAAGAAGTCCGCTACCTGCGTTGGTGATGTGCTGGGCAAATATCATCCCCACGGCGACGCTTCCGTCTATGACGCAATGGTGCGTCTGGCACAGAATTTTTCCATGCGCTATACGCTGGTGGACGGCCACGGAAACTTCGGCTCCGTAGACGGCGATCCCCCCGCGGCGTATCGTTATACCGAGGCAAGGCTCAGCAAGCTCAGCAATGAAATGCTCCGGGACATCGAGAAGGACACCGTGGACTGGGACCCGAACTTCGATGAAAGCCGCAAGGAGCCCCGGGTGCTTCCCTCCCGTTTTCCAAATCTCCTGGTAAACGGCTCCTCCGGCATTGCCGTCGGCATGGCCACCAACATTCCGCCCCACAACCTGACGGAGGTCATCAATGCCTGCGTCTGCGTGCTGGATGACCCGGAGTGCACCATGGCAGACCTGATGGAGCACATCACAGGGCCGGATTTTCCCACCGGCGGCATCATCATGGGCCGCAGCGGCATCCGCGCCGCCTACGCCACCGGGCGCGGCAGAGTCATCGTCCGGGCAAAGACGGAGTTTGAGGAGTTCAACAGGGATCGCCAGCGCATCATCGTGTCGGAGCTTCCCTATCAGGTAAACAAGCGCCAGCTCATCAAGACCATCGCCGAGCAGGTGAAGGATAAGCGGCTGGATGGCATCAGCGACCTGCGGGACGAAACCGACCGCAACGGCATGCGCATTGTCATCGAGCTGAAGAAGGATGCCAATCCCCAGGTGGTGCTCAATAACCTCTTCAAGCAGACCGCTCTGCAGTCCAATTTCAGCATCATTATGCTGGCCCTTGTGGATAACCAGAAGCAGCCGAAGATTCTCACCCTGCGGCAGATACTGGATGAGTATCTGGCCCATCAGATCAATGTATTGACCCGCCGCACCGAGTATGACCTGCGCAAGGCTCAGGAGCGCGCCCATTTGCTGGAGGGTTTGCTGATTGCCCAGGACAACATTGACGAGGTCATCCAGATCATCCGCACCAGCTATGACAACGCCAAGCAGCGACTGATGGATCGCTTCAGCCTGGACGATATTCAGGCCCAGGCCATCTGCGATATGCGCCTGATTGCTCTGCAGGGACTCAACCGGGAGAAGCTGGAGGCGGAATACAAGGAGCTGGAGGAGAAAATCTCCTATTACCAGTCTCTGCTTGCAGACCCCGTGAAGATGAAGGGGGTACTGCGGGACGAGCTGATCGAGATCCGGGATAAGTTCGGCGACAAGCGCAAGACGGAAATTCAGGAAATCGAGGATGAAATCGACATTGAGGACCTCATTGAGGAGGAGATGTGTGTATTTACCTTAAGCAGCCACGGCTATATCAAGCGTATGCCGGTGGATACCTACCGCACCCAGGGCCGAGGCGGCCGGGGCGTAAGCGGGCAGAATCTGAAGGAAGAGGATTTCGTCAAGTATCTGAATATTTCCTCTACTCATGACCATGTCTTCTTCTTCACCGACGCGGGACGGGTGCATCACCGCAAGGGCTACCAGATTCCGGAGGCGGGCCGCACCGCCCGGGGCACGGCGATCGTAAATGTGCTTCCTCTGGAGGAGGGAGAGACCGTGACCACCATGGTGACCACCCGGGAATTTGACGAGAATGAATTCCTTGTGATGATCACGAGAAACGGAACTGTCAAGAGGCTGCCCTTCGTGTCCCTGAAGACCACCCGAAAGGCCGGCATCCGGGTGATTACCCTGGACGAGGGAGATCATCTGATCAACGTGATCCGCACCACCGGAAACGACAACATCATCCTGACAACCAGGCAGGGCATGGCCATCTGCTTCAACGAAAATGACGTGCGCAGCACAGGCAGAACATCTATGGGCGTCAGAGGCATTAATCTCAGCGATGGAGACTGCGTGGTAGGCGCAGAAAAATACGAAGAGGGCAAGACCCTCCTCACCGTAACCGAGAACGGCTACGGCAAGCGCACCGAGCTTTCGGAATATCTGCGGGGTCAGGACGGCTCCAAGGAGCCCCAGAGCCGAGGCGGCAAGGGTCTGCGCAACAACAACGTCACCGAAAAGACAGGCTATGTGGCAGGATGCGCGGTTGTGGACGAGGATGACGACATTATCCTTGTGGAGAGCGGCGGCGTGATTATCCGGGTTCCCGCGAAGGAAATCAGCGTCCATGGCCGTGTGGCAATGGGCGTGCGGATTATGCGCATTGAGGGTGACGGCAAGGTCGTGGGCCTGCAGAGCGTAAAGCAGGTAGATACCAACAATGTGGAGGAATTTCCCCAGGAGACGAACGCGTCACAGCTTCTGCCCGAGGAGCTGAGCGGAGAAACGGACGAATGAAAACCGTAACCCTCTATACCGACGGCGCGTGCTCCGGCAACCCCGGCCCAGGAGGCTGGGGCTGCATTCTGGAGTACCAGGGCCACGAAATGGAGCTGTCCGGCGGGGAAAGCAGCACCACCAACAACCGCATGGAGCTGACCGGGGTGATCATGGGGCTGCGTGCCCTGAAGGAGCCCTGCATTGTGGAGCTCTATTCCGATTCCCGCTATGTCATTGACGCATTGGAAAAGGGCTGGGTCTACGGCTGGAAAAAGCGGGGCTGGGTAAAGTCCGATAAAAAGCCCGCCCTGAATCCGGACCTCTGGGAGCAGCTTCTGGAGCTTGTGGGGAAGCACCAGCTTCACTATCACTGGGTGAAGGGACATGCGGACAACCCGAAAAACAACCGCTGTGACGAGCTTGCCGTTGCCGAGTGGAAAAAGAGAAAACAGTCATAAAAAGGAGACGCGCTTATGTCGATTTTTTCCAGACGCATAGAAAAAAAGCCGCTGGGAATTTATGTGCACATCCCGTTTTGTAAGAGTAAATGCAGATATTGCGACTTTTATTCCATGCCCTGCAAGGATGACAAGCTGATGGACGGATATCTGGACGCCGTCTGCGCCCATATCCGCGAGGCTGGGGCGCTTGCGCCGGGATATAAGGCGGATACGATTTATTTCGGCGGCGGCACCCCGAGCTACTTCGGCGGGGATGCCATTGCCATTATCATGACGGCCATCCGGCGCTGCTTTGATGTGACGGCGGATGCGGAAATTACCTTTGAGGCAAACCCGGACTCCGTTACGGAGAAGCTCCTGCACCGCATGCGTGCCGAGGGCTTCAACCGCGTCAGCCTGGGGGTGCAGGATGACCACGATGATATTCTGAAGCTTCTGGGCCGTCCCCACAACTATGCCCAGACCGTCGCGGCCTTTCAGTTGATCCGGAAGGCAGGCTTCCGCAATGTGTCCCTTGACCTGATGTACGGCCTCCCGGGGCAGACCCTGAGCTCCTGGCAGGAGACCTTGAGCGATGTGCTGCGCATGAACCCGGAGCACTGCAGCTGCTATGGGCTCAAAATAGAAGAGGGAACTCCCTTCTACGACATGAAGAGCACCTTGAACCTGCCGGATGACGATACCCAGGCGGATATGTATCTCGCCGCTGTGGAAATCCTGCGGGATCGGGGCTTCCGGCAGTATGAAATCTCCAATTTCGCCCGCAAGGGCCTCTACTCCAGGCACAATTACAAGTACTGGACAGGGGGAGAATATCTCGGTTTCGGCCCCAGCGCCAGCTCGGACTTTGCGGGCAAGCGCTTTACTCTCGTTGCGGATCTGGAAAAATATATCAACGGCATCCGTACCGGCGGGGACATTATGGATGAGGTGCAGGAAATTCCCCTCCGGGAGCGGGCAGGGGAGTACCTCATGCTGCGCCTGCGGACGAACTCCGGCATTTCTGCCAAGGATTATGAGTCCACCTTCATGCTTCCCTTTGGTCCATTAGAGGACATCCTGAGAAAGCAGCAGACCTACGGCCGGGCCGTATGCAACGCGGACGGGCGCTGGTCCCTGACGCCGAAGGGATACCTGATTTCCAACGACATCATTTCCGACCTGCTGATTGCCCAGGATGACGCAGGCTCCATGCGCCGGGGATAGGGTGGTCGGTAAACTCCAATCTGCCGAACTGATAAAGGGCGCACTTCTATGCACCTTTCAGTGT
>CAVIFH010000069.1:0-8762 GCA_963641615.1 bacterium
GCCTTAACTTGAGGCAAAATCTCTCAGCAATCGCTCTTGCCGCTTTGAGCGGTGCTGCCTCAATTTAAGTGCTTGCTTCCGCCCATGAGCGGAAACTTCCTCATGCGTTCTCTGCTATGGCTGCAATCGTCGCCTCAAGGCCCTTCACAATGTCCTCTTTGGAGAAAGACGGAACATCTCTGCGTTCCAGGACCTGCTCATGCAGGAACGGCACATGGACGAATCCGCCCTTCATGCCCGGAAATTCCTTTGCAATGTGATACAGAACACCATACATCAAATGGTTGCAGACATAGGTCCCAGCCGTATTGGAAACCGCCGCGGGAATCCCCACGGACTTTATTTTGTCCACCATCGCTTTAATGGGTATCGTTGCAAAATACGCCGCGTCGCCGTCTTCAAAAATCGGCTGGTCGACAGGCTGGTTCCCCTCATTATCGGGAATACGCCCATCGTCTATGTTGATGGCAACTCTTTCCGGAGTAATGCAGAAGCGGCCTCCCGCCTGCCCGATGCAAAGGGTTACGTCCGGCTTCTCCTTCTTCATGGCCTCATAGACCACAGCCACAGACTTTCCGAAAACCACAGGGACATCCAGCTTGACAATTTCCGCACCGCTGATGGTATCATGCAGCATGCGAACCGCTTCCTGAGCGGGGTTTATAGAATCGCCGCCAAAGGGATCAAAGGCGGTAACAAGGATCTTCATAATATGTTCCCTCCTTAATGAAAGCCTGTGCACCGTACAGCAGCACGGTGCACGGCAAGTTATCTGCAGAAATCAGAATGCGAAGAAGTACATCAGCACTACATGAATCGCCAGCATGACAAGGGCCACAGGCACCTGCGACTTGATGATCGCATACTTGTTGCGTACCTCCAGCAATGCGGCGGGCATGATGTTGAAGTTAGCAGCCATCGGCGTGCACAGCGTGCCGCAGTAGCCTGCGGTAAGGCCCAGCGCACCCACAACCACAGGATTGGCACCCTGCATGATCAGGAACGGAATGCCGATGCCCACAGTAATGACTGAGAAAGCCGCAAATCCATTTCCCATAATGATTGTAAACAGCGCCATAGCAACGCAGTAAACAAGCGAGGCGATGAGGCGGTTGCCTTCCGGGATAATCGCGCTTACGCCGGAAGCGATCACATTGCCTACACCGGCAGCAGTAAACAGAGCGCCCAAAGCGGACAGCAGCTGCGGCAGGATACCGATGGTGCCGACGTTATCCATCAGCCGTGTGCCGTCAGTAACAACATACTTGGGGCTGCATTTTACCAGCAGCAGCACTACAACCAGCGCACAGATACCGGAGAGACCAATTGCATTGTTGGATGTCATCCACTTCAGTGCCGTAACCTTATCGCCTAAGGTTGCGAACAGCACGGCAAACAGTGCCAGGCACAGGGCGGGAATAAAGATCTTGTATCCCAGCTTATCGGCGTGAGCGCGCACTTCCTTCGCATCGGGGACATCGCTCTTGGACTGTACAACGCCTTTGATGCCCGTGAGGAACGCAAGAATCACAACACATACACCGGTGATCCACTTAGGCAGCCAGTAACCGAAAATAAAGGTAAACGCCAGCACGAACCAGAATGCGGCAGTTGTGGTTTTCTTGCGGCACTCTGTGTCCTGTAGGGCCTTAATACCTACACCGATAAACACAAGGCCAATCAGCGTATAGAAAATTTCAGCAAGAATCTGGGAAAATGTCATTTCTGAGCGCCCCCTTCCTGTTTCATCATCTTTTCAATCTTCTTATCCAGCGTCAGATTGCGGACAACACCCACTATAACGGAAATTACGGCAATGGGGATAGACCATGTGGCAATCTGCATAGCCGTTACATCATAGCCCTGCTCCACCAGCGTGGACACAATCAGCAATGTGCCGGAAGCGCCCATGAAGCAGTTCTGCGCATAAAAGTTGCCGTAGTTTTCAGCGGCAGCACTGGCTCCGCGGATGACGTCGGAAACTTCGGGAGTAACTTCGCCGAGCTTTGCAGCAGCACCCTCTGCCATAGGAACAACGACAGGGCGCACAAACTGCGGATGGCCGCCCAGACGGACAGAAAACGCGGCTGCCAAGGTACGGATCGCCTGATAAATCAGGATCACGCGGCCTGTGGTGGCATTCTTGATGCTGCGGATGAAGTCAATGGCTTTTTCCTTCAGGCCATAGCGCTCACAAACACCAATAACAGGCAGGGTAAGTACAAACAGTGTGGCAGTTCTGTTTGAAATAAAGGACTTTCCGAGTGTTTCGAAAATTTCCATGGGTGTCATTCCGGCTACCAGGCCTGTGGCAAGGCCCGCAATGACAACCGTGGCAATCGTATCGAATTTGATGGCAAAACCGATAATTACGATTACCACGCCGATGAGTTTTAGAATTTCCATATTGTTCCTCCTTACTATTTTTAGACAGCACCGCAGTTGATTTGAGTAACGCTGCCTTTACTCACTGTACAAAACAGGCGGCAATAAGCCTGAAGCTCAAAAAATCATTCCAGAATGCAGTTCTGGTCTACTACGAAGGAGCTTTCCAGTACCCGGGTAATGATACGCTCGGTCTGCTGCCGGTCCTTCCCGGTAAGTTTCATCAGTTCCTCAATGGTCCAGGTGCTCTTTTTCAGAAGAGCCTGGGTGTAAACCCGCAGTTCCTTCAGAAGCGACTGCATCAGCAGCGCCAGAAGAATAAACGGGAACGAGAGCAGCACCCGCAGGAAGGTAAAATACAGCTGAAATTTTCCGTCGTGGAAACACAGCAGGAAGAAAATCACCGCAACGCTCAGTCCAAGAAAAGCCGAGTAGAACATGATATCCAGCCCTGCAGGGCGGTAGCGCACAATATGAATCGGCTGGTCGAACCGATATGCAACATTATGCATCTGTTTGCCGGATTTCATCTGCTTCACAGGAGACCGCCCTTTCCAAAGTTTATCAATAAAATGGACAAAGCATGTCCAAATTGCGAAGTTAAATTGAATAAATCATGTATGCTTGTTCATTGTAGCATATTTCTTTTTGCTTGTCACTACTTTTTTGTAAAAATTTCACATTTTTGCGATTTGCTGTTTCTGTATTGAATTCATCCGCCTTTTGTAATAAAATACATGCAGAAATGCAGGAACAGCTCCGTACGATTCATCCGCAGTACCCGATGCATCGTGCAGCGCTGCATAAATTACAAAGGATGTGACCTTATGGACATCGAAGCCGGAATTTCCATTATAATGAACGATTGGATTCGTGTATGTCGGGATGAACTCGTCCATTTTATCACGGACGAACGCCATTTGGCAGAGGCTGAAGCCATGATTCGCTGGGCACATTCTCACAACGTTGTCCTGAAAACCACCGTCATCCCATCCCACCTTGTGCAGAATGGGGAACTGGTGGAGCAGATGGCAGGGGTTCTTTCCTATACAAATGTAATCATCGGTGCAACGGACTATTCCTTCATCACCACCGATGCGGTGCGGCAGGCAACCAGGCAGGGAGCACGATTTCTGTCCCTGCCGCTGTCCTGCGCGGACGGGAGCTCTCTGCTGGAGCAGGAGTTCGTCACCATGGATACCCGCTGGACTGCCCGCGCCGCCCGCAAACTGCTCAGGCACATCAACGCAGCGGATACAATCCGCATAACGACCCAAGCCGGTACAGATCTGCTGTTCTCCAAGAAAGGGCGTACCGGAAAATTTTTCAATGGAGTGGCTGCTAAGAAGGGTGCGATTGCCAGCGCCAGCTTCGAAACCTACATTCCCATCGTCGAGACGGCAACCGAGGGGAAACTGTGGCTGGATGCCTCCATGGGGTATCTGGGCAAAATCACAGAGCCTTTTGCCGTATCCTTCCGGGGCGGAAAAATTATCTGTGAAAATCAAAAAAGCCCTGATGCCAGGCGTTTATGCCGATATCTGGAGGATTTTCACGACCCTCACATGTATTTCGGCGGGGAGCTTGGCATTGGGCTGAACAGAATTTCTAAGTGCCGGGGGGTATCCTATATTGAGGATGAATCCGCCTACGGCACCTTCCACATCGGCATGGGGCGGAATCTGGCACTTGGCGGACAGCAGCAGGCGGCAGGGCATTTCGATATCATTACCTACCGCCCGGATATCTACGCTGGCAACGCCCTCATCATGAAAAACGGTGAAATTGCTGTCTGATCTCCGCAGCATTCCCGTTTCCCCACTTCCCTGCCTTCTCCAAAGAGGGATGAAAAACATCTCAGCGGCACCGGTCTCTGCCGTATAGCACAGCTTTTCTATAATCCGTTTTTTTCCTGGAGGATTTTGTATCAGGTCAAGGCTAAAAAAACGCTGGGATGCAATGTGCATCTCAGGTCTGCCGCATGGAAAATTAATGTGTCAGATTCAGCCGCTGCCGCAGATGAGGCAGTACTGCATAAGGAAAAAGAGTACCCGAATTTTCCGGCTTCCCCTTGCTTTTCCCATGTATCTGTGCGAAAATATGGGAAACAAACGAACAAAGAGGTAAATCATGGAAATTCTTGTGATCAACGGCAGCCCGAAGGGGAAACATTCCGTTACGCTCCAGACGGTCAACTATCTGGAGATCCTGCACCCGGAGCATCACTTTACGGTGCTGCACGCAGGGCAGAACATCAAGGCGCTCGAAAAGGACTTCGCCCCGGCGCTCGCTGCCATCAAGGATGCGGACATGCTGCTCTTCTGCTACCCGGTCTATACCTTCATCGCACCCTGCCAGCTTCAGCGATTCATTGAGCTTCTGAAGGAGAGCGGTGCGGATCTCACAGGCAAATACGCCTCGCAGATCACCACCTCCAAGCATTTTTATGACATCACTGCCCATCGGTACATTCAGGACAACTGCGGTGATCTCGGCCTGCGGTACATCAGCGGTCTCTCCGCGGATATGGAGGATCTGACGACCGAAAAAGGGCAAAGGGAAGCTGAAGATTTCTTCCGCTTCCTGATCTGGTCCGCGGAACGCGGCATCTGCGAGCCGCCCACGGCTGAGCCATACACATATACGCCGGTGCCCGCCACCATTCCGGAGCATACGGACACTGAAAAAAACGGGGATGTGGTCATCGTTGCGGACCTGCGGGAGGGTGACAGCGCGCTGCAGGCGATGATTGACCGCTTCCGCGCTGTACTTCCGCGGAAAACCCGCGTGGTAAACATCCGTGAATACCCATTCCGCGGCGGCTGCCTGAGCTGCTTCAACTGCGCCGTCTCGGGCAAGTGCATCTACACAGACGGCTTCGATGCGTATCTGCGCAATGAAATTCAGACCGCCGATGCCATTGTGTACGCTTTTGCCGTGCGTGACCACTCCATGGGGGCACGCTTTAAAATGTATGATGACCGCCAATTCTGCAACGGCCACCGCACCGTGACCATCGGCATGAGCACAGGCTACCTCATCTGCGGCGATATGACGCGGGAGGAAAACCTCCGCACCATTCTCGAAGCCCGTGCACAGGTCGGGTACAATTATCTCGCCGGCATTGCCTGTGACGCAAAGGACACAGATGCAGAAATCGACCGCCTGTGTGCAAAACTCACCTACGCCATGGAGACGAAATACCTTCCTCCGCAGAACTTCTGGGGTGTGGGCGGCATGAAGGTGTTCCGCGACCTCATCTGGCTCATGCAGGGCATGATGCGCGCCGATCACAAGTTCTACAAATCCCACGGCCAGTATGACTTCCCGCAGAAGCAGTGGCCGAAAATGCTCGCCATGTACGCCGTCGGCGCCATGATGTCCAGCAAAAAGCTGAAAGCCAAAATGGGCTCCGCCATGACAGAGGGCATGCTCATGCCCTACAACAAAGTGCTTGAAAAAGCGAAAAAAGAACATAGCCAATCGCAGTAACGCACACCGGGGCTTTCCCAAAATAACGGGAAAGCCCTTTTTTATGCCCTGCGGAGCGGGCAGTTCCATCTTATCCGGATGTCAGCGCACCAGGCGAATGACGTTCCAGCTCAGTGCAGGGATCATAATGGATGCCTTTCCGTTTTCAATGCTGCCGCCGGGGCCCGCAGCAGGATAAACATTGCGCGGGTTCTGCTCCGTATTGACAGCCTTCACATCGTCATGGTGAAGCACTGTGTGGGACGCGATTTTCAAATCGCCGAAGCTGCGCAGATCCACTTCCAGCTCATAATCCTCAGCCATATCCCGATTGACGCAGAAAATACTCACGCTGCCGTCCTCCTCTGCCGTCGCGACGGCATCGATGTAAGGCACGGACTCAAAATCGGCACAGGAATAAGTCGGAGAAGAAACAAGCGTCTGCAGCGCCGTTCCCCGACCATAACGGGAGGCAAGCATAAAGGGATAGAAAATGGTCTGTGCCCAGCATCCGCCGCCGTTTCGCGTCATAATCGGCGCAATGACATTCACAAGCTGCGCAAGACACGCAATTTTCACCCGGTCGGCATTTCGAATCAGGGTAATCAGAATGGTGCCGACGAGCAGGGCATCCTCAAAATTATAGACATCCTCCAGCAGCGGCAGCGCACGGCCCCATTTATCCCGCTTCCAGACGTCCTGATCCTGCTGGGAAGAGTGATACCAGACATTCCATTCGTCAAAGGAAAGATTGACGGTGTGGCGGCTGCGTTTTTTCGCCTTCACGGCGTCGCAGATCGCCGCGACGCTCTTAATGAAGCCATCCATATCCAGCGCCCGCGCCAGAAATCCCGGCGTGTCCCCTGTTGGGTTGCCATAGTAGCGGTGCAGAGAAACATAGTCGATATTTTCGTAGCACTCATCCAGCATTTCCGTCTCCCAGGTGCCGAATGTGGGCATGTCGCTGTTCGAGGAGCCGCAGGCTACCGTTTCGATGGTGGGGTCAACCCATTTCATCAGCTTTGCGGCCTCGTTTGCCGTTTTGCCATAATCGCGGGCATTTTTATGCCCCATCTGCCACGGGCCGTCCATTTCATTTCCAAGGCACCACAGCTTGATGCCGAAGGGCTCCTTCCGGCCGTTTGCAATGCGCAAACTTGAAAACTTGCTTCCACCGGGATGATTTGCATATTCTACCACATCCCGCGCCTGCTCCGGCCCCCGGGTGCCAAGATTGATCGCATACATCACGTCGCTCCCGGCCTTTTGCGCCCATGAAGCGAATTCATGCATGCCGACCTCATTCGTTTCTGTCGTAAACCAGGCAAGATCCAGCCGGTGCGGGCGCTGCTCCACGGGGCCGACGCTGTCCTCCCAGTTAAATCCGGACACAAAGTTCCCGCCTGGGTAACGAACCAGAGGCACACCCATTTCGCGCACAAGGGCGATCACATCCTTGCGGAACCCATTTTCATCTGCCTCCGGATGACCCGGCTCATAGATACCGCCATAAACCGCCCGCCCCAGATGCTCAATGAAGGAGCCATAAATCCGCTTGTCAATTTTCCCGATTATGAAATCCGCATCCAGAATGATTTTTGCTTTTTTCATTTTCCGTGCTTCTCCTTTTTATCCGTTTCCCGGCTTCGCCGCGCGGGAGCCTTCTCTCCGAGTATAGTATATCGTCGACAGGAAATCAATCAATTTGTTTAAAAGGGTAAATAAACGAAAGAAACAAATTGAGCAGTATTGCCTAAGGAAAGCATAGCATATGAACCGGATTGCGTAAAGTCTTAGGGCAATACCGCACAATTCGTCTGCGGCCTTCACCGGATCTTCTGCACCATATATGGTCAGGAATAATTCATTGCTTCATTGGGCATACACGAACGCACCGGAGGCAGCGGATGCATTTCTGCTCATCAATGAGCGGATATTCAAAGCCTTCTTCATCGGGTGCCATTGATATGGCCCTCACGGGGCAGGCAGCATAGCAGGCCGTGCAGCCGCAGCACTTCCCTTTTTCGTTATAAAGTATCGGTATTTCTTTATCCATTCTCAGTCACCGATCACAGATTTTAATTTCCTTTTGATTCGTTTTAAGAGTCTCTTTGCACCATTTACGACGCCATATTCACCATATTTTGCAGCAATATACGAAAAATCTCTGCTTTCAAAATCTCGCCAGAACTGGTCTCTGCTTTCCGGTCTTGGGAAAGGCGCCTTCAAGGCCGGCTGCAGGCTGTCCTCCAGCTTTGTCTGCTTCCAGCTCAGGCATTTCTGCACCTGCCTGAATGCTGCTTCTCCCCGCAGGTTGTTGACAAGGACAAGAGATACCCCTTTATTATCGTCAAATTCCGGGGCTGCTTTTTCAATGCCCCAATAGTCGGCAATGGTAATGTCCCCGGGATGCATCACAGATTTATAGGGGCACACATAGCAGCAGGGGCGTAATGCAGCGTGGCCAAAAAACAAATTTTTAAAGACATCGCTGTTTACGGTTTTTCCGTTTTTGAAATAAATGGTCTCCCTGTGGTCGCGCCAGCCGAAGTCCGCTTTATTCCTGAAATTGACAGCCTTGACAGGGGCATGCTCTTTCTTTTCCAGCCAGCGAAGGTACGATATCCACACTTTTGGGCTCGGGACCCCATGGCAGACAATATCCACGCACAGCAGATCCGCATATTCCTTTCCGAGAAATCCCTTCAGTCCGGCTGTCTGACAGGATGTTCCGGAAAAAAGCACCCTTCTCCCGGATTCAAGGTCCGTCTTCACATTCACAAACGTATCCCCGAGACGGCTCTGAATATACTTGGAGCCGCGCATTCTGTCCCGCTCCTGTGCATTCTCTGCACGCATATGCACAGCAAGAAAATCCTCTGTTAAAACGCAGCCATATACCACGC